>JBILGD010000121.1:0-7501 GCA_044351225.1 Steroidobacteraceae bacterium | reverse complement strand
GTCTGCCCCGGACCGCGCCACTGCATCGAGCGATTCCACTCCGCGATTAGATGAGAACCATCCTCGGCGCGCGGCGACGGCCAAGGAATCGCCCTAAAGTTCGCCTGCTCGGTCTCGTTGAACACGGGGATACCGACCAGCACCAAGGCGCTGACGAGCTCGGGATGTTCTTTGGCTAGTTCGATGGCAATGGCGGCACCGGTATGGTAGCCAACGATCTGCACTTTCGTGAAACCGAGGCCTGCCACAAGCTCGGCCATCACGGTTGCATAGAAAGCGATGTCGGGCTGCTCAGAAGGCAAGTCGGAGTCGCCGAATCCCGGCGTGTCCGGCGCGATAACCACACGGTCGGCCCCGAGCTCCGCCATGAACTCGACGAAAACCTGCGAGGAATTCGGGCTCTGGTGAAAGAGAAGCACCGGCGACCTCGTTGTACTTGTCGCCGCACGGGGCTCGGCGCGCCGCAAGTGCAGTTGTCCGTAACTGAGCCGCACGAACTGTCGCTCGACACTCGTCGGGCGCCCCGTGAAGCGCCGCCGATCAGTAGGGTTCGCCATTTAGTACTCCGTATGACACACCGGAACGAGCGCGAACGGTCAGCTGACGCCAACGGAGACGGAATCGTCGGCGATCTGCACGACCTGCTTGCCAGTGTTTGCACTGACGAAGAGACGCTGCAATGCGGCCGGCATGCTCTCGAGTCCCTGGATCCGGTCCTCACGAGGCACGAGGCGACCATCTCGGATCCATCGCGCAAGTCTTGCTTCCGCCTCGGGGAAGCGGGACGCATAGGAGTAAATGTGGAAGCCGTGCATCCTCACATTCCGGTACACGATGTTGAAGTAATTCGCGGGACCTTTCTTTGAGTCGTTGGCCAGGTACTGGCTGATGCTACCGCAAATTGCGATACGCCCGTCATTTGTCATGTTGTCGATGGCGGCCTCGAGAATCCCACCGCCGACATTGTCGAAGTACACATCCAACCCGTTGGGAGCCAGTGCGGCAATCCGGCTACGCACGTCCTCGCTGTTGTAGTTGATTGCCGCACGGTAGCCGAGACACTCCTCTGCAATGCTGCATTTGGCGCTCGAGCCAGCGACCCCCAGAGGGTCGGCGCCTGCGATACGCGCGAGCTGCCCCACCACCGAGCCTACTCCGCCGACCGCACCCGATACGAGGACGGTTTCCCCCGCCCGCACACGGGCGACATCAAACAATCCGAAGTAGGCAGTGAACCCAGTCAAGCCTAAAGCTCCAAGCCCGTTCGATATGGCGCCCGCCCAGTCGCGCATTTTGAATACGAGACCTTTGCCATCGGATATCGCGAACTTCTGCCAACCGAACGGTCCATGGACCACGTCGCCGACGGAAAAACCAGCGTGCCGTGAGGAAACGACGAGGCCGACGCCGCGGCCGCGCATCGTCTCACCGATCGCCACCGGCTTTTCGATCACGCCACCATCGAGCACGTACTGCGCCATTACCGGTGCGAGCGACAGGTAGATCACCTTCACCAGGAATTGACCGTCCACGAGAAGCGGCACCGACGCCTCCTCCAGTCGGAAGTCACTCTCCGAAACCAGACCGACCGGTCTTCTCGCCAAAACCCATCGTACGTTCATGGCGTGCAAGTCTGCGCGAGGCAGCCCATGAGTTTTACGCATATCTGGTAGTACGGTCTTGAACATGCCGGCGGTCGCGCAGCCGCATATCTTGGGTGCCTTATGCGGCCTATCCGCCGCCGAGGAGTCAAACAATGAGGCAGTCACCATCCGTTCTGGCGCTGGCAGTCATCGCTCTATCAGCACCTTCACTCGCCCAACAGCAAAGCCAAAGCACATCGCCGGACGCGACGCTGGAAGAGATCGTTGTCACCGCGCGACTGCGTGCAGAGCGGCTGCAGGATGTTCCCGCCTCGATCGCCGCATTTGACGAGACATCGATCGAGCGGGCGCAACTCAATACTCTCGATAAGCTGTCTTTCCAAGTCCCCTCACTCGCAGCGAGCGATCCTTTCGGTCGCAATAACTTATCGATCGCAATGCGTGGCGTTGGCCTCGCTGGTATCGGTGATGAACTACCAGTTGGTCTCTTCGTGGACGGCGTTTATGTCGCTGGACGTTCAAGCGGCAACCTGCTGATCACGGATGTCGAACGTATCGAGGTTGCACGCGGACCGCAGAGCGCTCTGTATGGGCGGAATACCTTTGCAGGCGCAGTGAATTTCGTCACCCGAAAACCTTCAGACGAGCTACGTGGATTCTTCGAGGGCTCCGCGGGCACCAAGGATCGATATGAGGTCCGTGGCGATTTGTCCGGTCCGCTGATCGCAAATCGGCTGTACGCACAGATCGGTGGAGTCTGGCGTGACTGGGGCGGTTACTTTGACAACGCCGCCCTAGGTGGCGACTTGAACCGTCAGAAGACTCGCGTACTCAGCAGCAAGCTGCGCTTCACGCCCGCCGAGAACCTCGAGGCGCTGCTCACCGTGGCCTACTCCGAAGACGACGACTCGCAGCCCGCAGCGTTCCTGGTGCCGGCCAATACGGGGCTCACCGTGTCGAACGGCGGCTCGCTCGGCTTCTTCACCGGTACCGCACCCGAGAAGCCGATCGGCAACGCCGCCTGCTGTGTCGCCTCGGACGATGCTGGGGGTTTTCAGCGCGATGGTACTCGGGCAGCGCTCACAATCGATTACCGGTTGAACGACTCGCTGGCACTGAAGTCGATCTCGGCGTGGTCCACGCAGGATCAGGTGTATGACCAGGACGTGGATTACTACACCGACAAGCTGTTCGTCTTCGGCAACCGCATCGAGCGCGATGATCTGAGTCAGGAACTCAGGTTGCAATACGACGGCGAAGACCTGCGCGCACTGGCTGGTGTCTTCTACTACGAGTTCGACAACACATTCACCGATCGCGGCGCGGCCCAGTTCTTTTTGCCGCCCGCAGCACGCCAACCCGTCCTGGCACGCAATCAAAACTCGTTCCGCTCCCGCACGAAGACCGAGGCCTATGCGCTGTTCGGTTCGATCGGATTGGAGCTCGCGCAGAACTGGGAGCTGACCGCCGACGTACGCTGGGGTAGCGAGAAGAAGACTTTCGACTACCTCCGGCAGATACAGACCGGAAATCCTGATAAGCGCCGTGCGAAAAGCTGGGATTCCTGGACGCCAAGGCTGACCGTTGACTGGAAACCCGAAGTCGGTTCCCTCTATTACGTCTCGGCTGCGAGGGGCTTCAAGACCGGCGGTTTCAACGATCAAATCAATGTATTCGAATCCGAGCGAACCTACGATCCAGAGTCAAACTGGACGTATGAACTTGGTACCAAGCAATCATTTCTAGAGGACAAGCTGCAGGCCAATCTGACGTTGTTCTACATTGATTGGACAGACCAGCAGGTTGTCACCGCATCGGCCGCAGGCCCATCCAACAACACGTATGTCGCCAACGCCGCCGAATCCACATCCAAGGGTTTCGAGCTAGACCTTACGGCGACACCGGTTGACGGACTCCGGCTCAACGCGGCCCTGTCACTGGCCGACGCCAAGTTTGATGACTTCATTGACCCGGCACTTGCCGGACCAGACCTGAGCTTCCCGGCCGCCAACCGACCGATCGTGGCTATCCCCGGACTGAAGCTGGCAAGATTGCCTAACGGAATCTTTGGCGCGGATGTTTCGGGAAACCGTATCCCACGAACCTCGAAGTGGCAGTGGGCGCTGTCGGGAGAGTACAGCCGACCGCTCAGTTGGTTGGTAGAAGCCGAAGGTTTTATCCGCGCGGACTACACCTACCGATCGACACAGTTCGCGGAAACCTCTAACCTGGCCGGCACCGGGGACCAGCAGAAACTCAACCTGCGGCTCGGCGTGGAAACATCGAGCTACTCGCTCAGTCTGTGGGTTGATAACCTGCTCGACGATCGCACCTCACCCGTGATCATTCGTTTCAGCGATTTCGGCAGCTTCTTCGCGCCGCCCGTCGGAGTGCTCAATCGAGCATTCCAAGTCACGCCTGCGGACGGCCGCACTGTCGGCGTAACGTTGCGCATGAAGTTTGGAGCGAATCGTTGAGGACTTTATTTCTTGCTCTGTTTCTGTCGCTGGCCGCCGCCCACGGCTCCACGGCGGCGGCTGGTTGGCAGGAAGTTGTCCTGTCAGTCAGCGACCTGACTCGTACCGATGAATTTCTCAGGCGTGTCGGCGGCTGGGTGCGGATCGACTCGGGTCGAGTCGACCCAGCCGAACTCGCGCTCTGGGATATTCCCGACGGCGTAACAGCGCGCTACGCCCTCCTGCGCGCGCCCGGCGAGACTACCGGTGCGGTACGCCTGATCGAGTTCAGCGATGCGCTGCGGCTCCAGCCACTGCGGAATGCTGCCCGCGTCTGGGAGGCGGGTGGGATCGGCGGTGTTAACGTGCGCATTCGGTCGATCGACGAAGCGTTGCCCGACTTCCGTCTCGCCGGGTGGCAAGGTCATAGCAAGCCGGTGCGATTCTCGCTGCAGGAGTTCACTGTTGTGGAAGTGATGCTGACGCAAAATGATGGCATCACATTCACGCCCATCGAGCGGGTCTCGCCGCCGCTAACGGATTGGAATCTTGGGAGCGGCTTTTCAGGTCCATTCAACGCCTTCGAAGTTGTTGCCGACTTCAATCGGTCGATACATTTTTATGAGCAAGGTCTCGGCATGCGCACGGTGCGCGAAGAGTCGGGCGTGCTTGGGCGTTCAGGGCCGAATATCTTCGGTCTCCCCCATGACATGCCGCCGAGCATCGAACGAAGGCTACGCTGGCTTCATCCTGATGGGCCGAGTGCACGCAACGGAACTCTCGCCGTCATGGGTTTCAGCGGTATTTCTGGATCCGTGCACGCGCAGTCATCAACGGTCCATGCGCTAGGAATCGTCGCCCTACGCATGCCGGTAGACGATGCGGTAGCGGTAGCCATGCGTCTGAGTAACATGGGCTACGCGATCGCTAGTACGCCGCGCATGCTGCGGATACATCCCTTCGGGACGGTTTGCGCATTTTCAGTTACCTCGCCTGACGGAGCGTGGTGGGATATCTTCTCTACAAGTGGCCAAAGCACGAAAACCGCCTGTCGAGCTCCGTGAGTTGGAGCAATTCTTGGCCGTTTCGGAGGCCCAGAGCCTGTCGCGCGCGGCGCTCTCGCTTGGATTGACGCAGTCAGGACTCAGCCGACAAATCTCCACGCTCGAATCGCGACTGAACGTCCGGCTTTTCGAGCGAACCGGCCGCGGCGTCGTTCTAACTCAGGCGGGGCGCGAGTTGCTCCCGTACGCCCAATCGATCCTCAAGCAGGCTCGAGAGGCGGAGTCGAGACTCGCGGACATGCGCCGGATGCCGTCGGGCCGCGTAGTCATCGGCGTCACACCAACGGTCGCGCAAATGGTTACCGCACCCGTCATCGCGGCATCACGCGAGCGGTATGCGGGCATCAGTCTGCTGGTCATGGAATCATCGGCTTCGGTCATCGGTGAGTGGCTCGCCGAGGGTCGCGCTGATCTTGGGGTGTGCTATGCACCGCCCGAGCAGTTCGGCGCGGCACTCGATGGCGAGAAACTGCTAGACGATACCCTCGGCCTGGTCAGTCGCGTTGCTGCCATGTCGTCGTCTGGCGACGGCGAAGCGATTTCCCTGCGCGAAGCAGCACGGCTTCCACTGATTCTCCCGAGCGGTGCAAACGGAATGCGTAAGCGACTCGATGCAGAGGCGGAAGCCTCGGGAATTCGCCTGAATGTTGTGATGGAGGTTGATTCGCCCGCCGCGATCTACACGGCTGTCTCTTCGGGCGTCGGACATACCGTACTCCCCTGCTTCTCGGCTCGGGCTGAGGCTGAACTCCGTCGCCTTACTGTGCGCCCGCTGGTCAGCCCGAGCTTTCCAGCGTGGCTCAGCCTCTACGTTGCCCGCACCCGTCGCACTTCGAGCGCGGTCCGCGCTATCACGGAGCTTGTACGCTCGCGTGCCCGACAACTTGAGCGCGGCTGATCAGTCGAGCCCGACTGACCAATGAATCGAGCGATCAGACGAGACTTGCATTAAGTCTCGTCACAAGGGCGGACCCAAGACGGATGAACGCGATCAGTTGATCGACCAACGGGCGACACGGGTCGCTTATCAGTTGCTGATCTGCGGGATGATCACAGTCGGGTGTTTGATGCCCTTCAACAGCTCAGGATGGAAGATTTTTCATGCCGCTGTGCTGTCGATCGTCATCGCTGAAATCGTACGACATGGACTGATCGTCTCGATGTACCGTCGAGGCTTGGATGGCTAAAAAGCGACTGCGGAACAATCTACGGTTGATGCGCTTCTTGTCGAATGAGATGACGCAAGCCGAGCTCGGTGAGCGCATCGGCGTTACCCGACAGACCATTGCGGCGATCGAGGCGGGAAAATATTCCCCAACGCTTGAGACAGCATTCCGCATCGCAGAGGTATTCGGAAAACGGTTAGAAGAAATCTTCCAGTGGGAAAGTGAGGTTTCCTCCACAGATTCCGTTTCCTAACCAAGCTCGCTATCATCGTCAACATTTCGAATATAATCAAAATGTGAATATCCAGACTGCCACCAGATCCCTCGCCGCCCTCGCCCAACCGAGACGCCTTCGGCTCTTTCGTCACCTCGTGGCGGCGGGGCCTGCAGGAGCCACCCCTCAGGAACTGCTCGGCGCGGCGAGGGTGGCCAACGCGACCCTCTCCTTCCACTTGAAGGAACTCGTGGAAGCGAAACTCATCACCCAAGAAAGGCAGGGTCGTCATCGAATCTACCGCGCCTCTTTCGGCGAGATCAGCGCGCTCCTCTCCTATTTAGCTGAAGACTGCTGTCGGGGTCAGCCCTGCGAAATCAACATCACACCCAAGGCGAAACAATGACCGTACACATTCTGATTCTTTGCACGCACAACTCCGCACGAAGTGTGCTTGCCGAAGGCATGCTGAACCATCTGGCTAAGCGGCTTGACCGGAACGTCCGAGCGCACAGCGCAGGCAGTACACCGAGCGGTCGTATCAATCCATTCGCACTCGACGCGCTGCAGCACGCTGATATTGATACCACCGGTTTTCGCAGCAAGAGCTGGAATGAATTCACGGGCGCCGACGCCCCTCCGCTGTCGATCGTGATCACGGTCTGCGACAGCGCGGCCGCAGAGTCTTGTCCGATTTTCACGGGTCAAAGTGAACGTCCACCGATCAAGATCCATTGGGGTTATCCGGACCCATCGAATGCCGACGGCGGCGAAGACGGCAAGCGTCGCGCCTTCGAACTCACGCGCCAAGCAATCAGCTATCGCATGCTGCAGCTGTTGCAGCTACCACTCGAATCGATGGAACGCACGGCACTCGAAACCGAGCTCGCGCGCATTGCTCGGAGTTGAATCGATCATGAGCGTCTCCGATAACACGACTTCACCCCTCGGCATCTTCGAACGATGGCTGTCGCTGTGGGTTGCACTCGCCATCGTA
>JBILGD010000001.1:0-54445 GCA_044351225.1 Steroidobacteraceae bacterium | reverse complement strand
TTTTCAAGATGCCGACCGCCGATCCGAGATCAGCCCGACTTACGAATCTTTCAGACACCGCGGTCGTCGATGCTCCGCAAACGACGACGCTTGCCACGTACGGATTCGATCTCCACGCCACCGCCGGCTTGCCGAGCATTCCGCTCTCCAAGTTCGTCAACGATCTTTCGGGCCTCGCGCTGCCGGCGTTGTGTCTCACGGGCCTGCTGTACTGGTACTTGCCACGACGCCGCCGAAAGCCCGGTCGAGGCGGTGTTCCCGTCAAGGTGATGCAGTGGCTTTTCCGCGTGCACGTCTTTGTCACGGGCCTGCTCGTATGCGTCCCGCTGCTTTATCTGAGCAGTACAGGGATCGCCATGGGTCACAAGTTCGGCTTCAACGCGTGGGCAAAGCACATTCATCTGGATGCTTCGAGCCTTACTGGTAACTACGACCTGAAAACATTGAGTGGTGAGGTTAATACCGTCTTCGCACCCACCGAAAATCCGGATCGTCTTTACGCTCTGACGCGACTCGGTGCCATTCGCTCGCTGGACGGCGGGCAGAACTGGACCTACGACCACTCTTTTCCACTGAAGCTGAGCAACTACTGGGCGACGGCGAAGTATCGTCTCGTCAACGGTTACGAATTCATCTCTGACGAGGGCAATCGCCACTTCTTTCGTGCCGCAGGCGAACAGTTCTGGACGAAGATTCCGACAAAGACTTTCGGACTCATCCTCGATGCACGTCGCGCCGGTGATTCGATCTACCTGTACACCTGGTACGGCATCCATAAAGGCACTCCCGAAGCCGGGTTCGAGCAGGTGCCGCTGACGCCTGCGCCATTACACGGTCTCGATCTTGCGTTCCTGATCCGAGTGGTGCACGGGCTCTTGATCTACCACGACGTATTGGTGTGGTTCAACGACGCATCCGCGGTAGCTGTCCTCATACTTGCGCTGACTGGCTTGATCATCTGGCTGACGCGCAAGCGAAAGTGGGTCTGAAATGACGCACTCTGCGCAGGCGGCACGCATGATGCTACCGAGGCTTGATCGCGCTGAGATGTGCGAGCGGCGACATGTACGGCACCTCGGGCGAGATCGTCACCACGAGACCCGCAGCCCGCAACATTGCCGGGAAATTCGAACCGAGATATTCGAGCGCCCACGGCTCGCAATTGTGGCGGTGGTTTTGCCAAGCGTTCGCTTTGGAGAGGAGACTCCTCGACTCTTCCCGGACGGGAAATGGGCGCGCAGGCGATGTCACCTCGCCAGCATCGCGCATTCCCTCGGTCATCGTATCGACGTGGTTGTATACACCTCCCGGTCGAAGCACCCGCGCGATCTCGCAAGCAGCACGTGCCGCAGCGTCACTGCGGACCTCGTGAAACAGGATGTAACTGGAAACGATGTCGAAGTAATCGTTGGGGAACTTGTTGTCCTCGATAAGCCGCTGCGAAAAGTTCACATCAATATTTTGGCAAACCGCACGATGATGTGCGTACCGGACCATCGGCCCGCCTGCATCGATTCCCCATACCTCCGCTTGAGGAAAGCGGAGCTTGAGCGACGTGGTCGTCAGACCGGAACCACAGCCGAGGTCAAGGATACGGCGCACCTTGCCATCGGCCGGCTTGGGACAATTTTGTGCGACCGCCATGAAGTTCTCCTCGTGGCGGAACTGGTAGTAGAAACCCCGCGCGAGCGCCCAGTGATACGCCCATCCTGCAAAAGGATCGCCGACATAGCCACCCGGTTGCCCATGAATTTCGTGCCGGGTGTAATCAGGCAGATCGAGATCGGGATTCAATTCGAGCGTTCCCGGACCGACATGATCGGTGGCTTCCATCATGGCGAGGTAATTTTCGGAGTCATCGTGGAAGGCTCGCATCGTGCGACTCCACATCAGCATCTGCAGGCTCCTGAAAATTCGAACCTTCATCGCAAACGATGGCGACCTCAGCATCGTGTCGAATGCCTCCTCGTAGCCGTAGTCGTGCGAGTTCTCCCGCAGTCCCGCTTTCTTGATGAAGTCGCTGGCCTGCTCGGTCGATACTGCACCATAACGTTCCGCAGAGTTCCACTTGCGGAGTCCGAGCACAAAGTCCATTGCGCTGTTGTCGTCGAACGAGCGGAAGCGAACCGCACTTGCGGCTTTCCGCTCGGACGTCACCGTGTAGGGGTCAAAGCGAATATCGGTGGAACCCTCTTCGAATGCTTTAACGCCGGCTTGAGTCGTCATGGGTGGTTTTCTCGTGCGCTGATTGGTTTTGCTGTGCTTCAAGGATCGAGTGCCGAACCTTCAGGTGCAGCTGCCTGGCTTGACAGGCGGTACCCGTTCGTCCGGCGGTTCCGTGGGCAACGGACCCGCGTCTTCAGTCAATACGCTGAACGTCCTGCGAATGAACGCGTCGCGCTGCAACTCCCAATCGCGCTGCTCATCGGGCGTCGGCTCATAGGTCTCGAGTGCATCAGGGTCGAATACGCCTCGCTCCTTGAGCATCTTCTCAAGCACGAGCATGCGACGTCGCATCGTCCAGAACTCCGCACCGAGATTGAGGAACGCAGTCGCAAGCTGGTCAACATGGGGCGCGCCGAGATAAGCCGCTTGAGCGGTGTCGCTCTTGATGAAGTCCGCAGTCGCAAAGCTTCTATTTGTCCTCGATTCCATCTTTCGCCCTTTGTTTTTTAATGCAGCTCGGATTTGTAATTAAAGTACATGATGAATCTCATACGATCAATATAAAAAATCTTTGACTTGTCAAAATAATGATTAACTCAATGTCCGATCGACTCGATGATTCGGAGCGGCGCGGTATCGCGAAAGCAAGCCCGCGAATCGAAAAAATCGACAGGCGTCGCTTCCTCCAACTGACAGGAATTGCGGGAGGTGGCCTGATTCTGGGGTTCGACATGCAACGGACTCTGGCGACCGCCGCGGATTCGGTTGACTTCGTGCCGAACGCATTTCTGCGCATTGCTGATGACGGCATAGTCATCTTCGCGACGCAACCGGAAATGGGGCAAGGAATCAAAACCGCTTTGCCGATGATCGTGGCCGAGGAACTCGATGCATCGTGGCAAGACGTGGAGGTTCGGCAGTCACCCATCGACGCGGAACGTTTCGGCTTGCAGGCCGCGGGAGGATCGACGTCGATACCACGTGCGTGGGAGCCATTGCGCCTCGCGGGTGCCACGGCGCGTGCGGTCTTGTTGGCGGCTGCCGCTCAGCGGTGGAACGTGCCGGCTGCCGAGTGCCGTACCGGCGAGAGTCGCGTTCGTCACGAAGCAAGCGGACGCCAATTGACTTATCGCGAGCTGGCATCGACGGCGGCACGCATCCCAGTACCGTCAGTCGACGCGATCACCCTGAAGACGAAAGACGAGCGTCGATTGCTCAACACTCGCATTGCAGGCGTGGACAACGCTGCCATCGTCGTCGGCCACCCGCTCTATAGCATCGACGTGCGCTTGCCGGAGATGCTCTACGCCGTGTACGTCAAGTGCCCGCGTATCGGCGGCCGCGTACTCGAGGCCAATCTCGCGGAGATCCGCGATATGCCGGGCGTTTCCGACGCCTTTGTCATCGAAGGCAATGGGATAGCGACGGAGTTGAAGTCGGGAGTGGCCATTGTCGCAAGAGATACATGGTCGGCGTTTTCCGCCCGAAAACAGTTGCGGATCCAGTGGGACGAAACCGCTGCTGCCGGCGACGATTGGAACGCTTCGCAAGCGCATGCACTCGCGATCGCCGACGCCGATGGTGCAGAGGTGTTGATCAATCGGGGCAATGTCGATCAAGCGATGGGCGAGGCAGAGCGGGTCGTCGAAGGCGTATACCGCTATTCGTTCCTGTCGCATGCGCAGCTCGAACCGCAAAACTGCACGGCATGGTTCAAACCTGAAGGCAAGATCGAGGTTTGGGCGCCAAGCCAAACGCCGCAGGCTGCCATCGGCAGCATCAGCAGGCTGCTCGGTATCCCGCCGTCCGCAGTCACGATTCACCCGCAAAGAATGGGCGGCTCGTTCGGGCGACGACTCATGAACGACGTGGCCTGCGAGGCAGCAGCCATTGCCCGTCGTACACAGCGCCCAGTGAAGCTGCAGTGGACGCGGGAGGACGACATGACCAACGATTTCGTCCGCGCCGGTGGCGTACACGCCCTGAAGGGTGCAACGGACAAGCTCGGTCGCGCCGTGGCGTGGCGAAACCACTTCATCACCTTCTCGGCAGATGGGAAGAAGCCGGTTGTGGGTGGTGACCTTCGGACCGAGGACGATTTCATACCGCTGATCCCGAATCTGCGCTACACGCGTACCCAACTGCCATGGTCCTCGCCGTGCGGTTTCTGGCGCTCTCCCGGGCCTAGCGTGTTCGCCTTTCCGCTGCAGAGCTTCCTGCATGAGATGTCCTCCGCTGCGGGGCGCGATCACCTCGAATTCCTGCTGGAACTGCTCGGGCCCCCACGATGGTTACCTCCCGCGACCAAGATGACTTTGCATACAGGTCGGGCAGCTGACGTGCTCCGATTGGCGGCGCATAAAGCGGGTTGGGGACGTCAGACGTTGACGGGTCGCGCGCGAGGTCTCGCGTTCTACTTCAGTCACGCCGCATACGTTGCCCAAATCGCCGAAGTGAGCGTCGACACGCAGAAACAGATCACCGTTCACGAAATCACGGTGGCTTGCGACGTCGGGCCGATCGTCAACCTCGCTGGTGCAGAGGCGCAGTGCCAAGGCTCGATCATCGACGGGCTGAGCGCAATGGCGGATCAGAAACTGACCTACGAGGCCGGTCGTATCCTCGAAACCAATTTCGATCGCTATCCACTCAGACGCATCGGTTCCGAACCGCGGATTCAGGTGCACTTTCTGCAAACCGACAACCCGCCGAGCGGACTTGGCGAACCTGTGCTGCCACCCGTGGCGCCCGCGGTATGCAATGCGGTCTACGCGGCTTGTGGCCATCGAATCCGCTCGCTGCCAATCAGTGACGAGGGTTTCGCGCTGTAGGCCCTCAGGCGTGTGCGATCCCAGGAGAAAAACACCATGACCGAAAATCGCGCCCCCGCTTCGATCAACCATGCGTGGTTCGTCGTCGTCGTCCTGACGCTGGGCTACGTTGTCTCTTTCATCGATCGGCAGATACTCTCGCTGCTCATCGAGCCGATCCGCCGCGACCTCGGACTTTCCGACTTCCAGATGTCATGGGTCGGGCCGCCGGCATTTGCAGTTTCGTTCCTTGTTTTCGGACTCGTCTTCGGTCACTACGCCGACCGAGTCAACCGCATCGCCCTGCTCGCTTTGGGAATCGCCACGTGGTGCGTGATGACGGCGGCCTGCGCCTTTGCGGATTCGGCGTTCGAACTTTTCATCGCGCGCATGGGTGTGGGTTGTGGTGAGGCGGCCCTCGTGCCCTGCGCCCTATCGTTGATCAGCGACTTATTCCCGCGCGAGCGCGTCGGCAGGGCCGTCGGCGTGTTTTCGATGGGGACGGGTCTCGGCTCAAGCGCAGCCTTCATCGTCGGTGGTTCTCTCGTCGTTTGGCTCGCGGTCGAGGGCCACGACCCTTTTGCAAATCTCGGCGTCGTTACCCCGTGGCGGGAAACTTTCCTCTTCGTCGGCGTACCCGGCCTGCTGCTGCTGCCACTGCTGCTGATGGTGCGAGAGCCACCGCGACGAGAGCGGCTTAAAAGCGCATCGACCGCAAGCGTTACCGACACCCTAGCCTTCCTCAAATCTCATCGGCAAGTGTACGTCCCGCTCATTCTCTCGAAATCCGTCTTGTTCCTGATCGCCGGAGCGCAGTTCTGGATCGTGCCCATGTTCGAACGAACCTGGGGTTGGAGTCCCGGTCGCGCGGGCACTCTGTGGGGCGGCGCTCTGCTCATCGCCGGTCTGATCGGAGTCAATATCGGCGGCTGGCTTAGTGATCACTTCTACCGTCGCGGTCGCAAGGACGGTGCACTGCGGACAGTTTCTCTGGCGATGCTTGTCGCTCTGCCCTTGCATGCAGTCGCGCCCCTGATGCCATCGGGAGAGCTTGCTCTGGCCTTGCTGGTGCCGTCCCTGATTGCCATCGGGGCAGGCAGTGCCGCCGTGTCGGCTGCGGTCATCCTCGTGACGCCCAACGAGTTCCGCGGTCGGATCACCGCATTCTCGCTGCTGATCGCAAGCGGACTCGGTCAGTTTATCGGCCCAACGAGTGTCGCTGCGTTGACTGATTTTCTTTTCGACCAACCCGACGCATTGCGATACAGCATCGCGATCGCCATCGCGGCCTTCAGCGTGGTGGCCGCACTCGCGCTCGCGAAGGGCGTTGCCAACTACCGTAACGCAATGGAAAAACTCGAAGGCGTAGCGACAAAATGATTACCCGTGCGGCGTCAACACGACGTTCCTCCGACTCGGGGTGTTCGATCGTGCGTGGCGAGAAACCTCAGCACCGGGCGGCAGAACTCGTCAGTGGCGATCCGCGGAGCAGCATGCCCGCCTGTTTCGAGTGCGCACAATTGTGCCCGCGGTACGCCCGCAGCGATCTCCTCAGACAGGAAAAGTGGCGTCACGCGATCATCTCTCGGGCAGATGACGAGCACTTCGTGTCGGATATCGGCAAGGTAAGGCCGAAGATCGAAGTTCATGATCGCCCGCATGCGGCGTCGAAGAATTGCCGCATCGACACTGGTCGTGTCGTTGCGAGCGGCGATTTCCTCGAGATGGCAGGAATACCACGACGGCGGATACAACATCAGATCGACGAACTGTCGGTACGCGGCGATCCCGAGCGACTCGAGCACTCTCTCGCGCAGCCTGAAGCAGTATTCCATGTACCTGTCCGGACCCGCCCATGTGCTGCTGGCGACGAGGCGACCGACACGCCGCGGGTGATGCGCGGCAAGCCACAACGCAATGACCCCGCCAGTCGAATGTCCGATGATGTCTGCCGTTTGCACATCGAGGGCATCAAGTACCGCGAGTACGTCTGTTGCCATCTGCGGGATCGAGTAATCGATAAGGCAACGGGAACTGTCGCCGCAGCCCCGCTGATCGATCGATATAAGCCTGAAGTGTTCGCCGAGCGCAGACCACGATCTGCGCCAGAACGACGACTGTCCTCCCAAGCCAGGCAGCAGGAGCAGGGGATGACCTTGGCCTTCATCGATGTACGCAATCCATCCGTCCCCGACAGGCGTCCGTCGACGGGTCATGCTGCAGGTACTTCCGCGGGACCGAAATCGACACCAAGATCTCTGGACCATGCGGCCGCGCCGGCGGGACGGTCGAAGGGCTCCGGCGCAGGATCGCCGAGGGCGCGCGGACGTCCGATACGCGGGAAGAGCTGCTCATGACCGGGCGGAAACTGCACCCACAGCAGCCGCAACGGCGACTCCCCATCATTAACAACGGAGTGGCGAACATCATGACCGACGAAGCAAGTCACTTCCGCGCTGAACGCTACGTCACGATCATCCAGAACGATCCTTCCCGCGCCACTGAGACAGATCAGCACCTCAAGAATCTCCTTGTGAAGGTGCGGCGCAATCAGGCAGTGCGGAGCAATCGTCTGATAGCCCTGAACGAACGCATTGCAGCCCGTGCGATCCGGCGTGAGCATCAGATCAATATGACCATTGGCAGGCCGCGGTTGCCAGAAGGACAGCGCATCTTGCGGATTGACTGCAACGAATCGATTCACCATGTTGGGGTTTCGGCTCATAATCATTGAACTCCTTGAGCGAGAAATTCATGCGACGCAAACCATGTCTCACGACCGAAGACGTCCGACACATCGCGGCAGCCTGTCGGGCCGAGGCCTCCACGCTGCAACTCGCGGTAACCGTGGCGATCACGGACGATTCGGGACATCTGATGTACCTTCACCGACTGGACGCCAAGACTCATACAGTCGACGTCGCCGTCGGCAAGGCCCGCGCAGCAGCGCTCATGCGCAACAGCACCGCGTGGCTAGAACAGAGAGTCAAGGAAAACCCGGCGATGGCGGCGCTCGGCTTTATGGCGATCCAGGGCGGTCTGCCACTGATGATTGGCAGCGACTGCGTTGGAGCCATTGGCGTATCAGGTGCAAAGTCCGAACAGGACGAACAAATCGCAAGCGCAGGGCGTGCTGCGCTGCGCACGTGACAATCGAGGACAAACCCCATGCGTGACAAGCCCTGCCTTTCAGCGGATGACGTCGACGAAATCGCTGCGGCGTGTCGTACCGCGGCGACCACCATTGGTGTTCCCGTGACTATCGTCATCAGCGACGATGGCGGATACATGCTGTATCTCGAGCGACTTGATGCACGCGTGTCGACGCTTGACTCCGCAACGGGCAAGGCGCGCACTGCCGCTATCACCCGCAATCGCACCTCCTCGCTCGCTGGACGTCTCCACGACATGCCGGGCCTCCTCGCACTCAGCATGACTCCACTTGGCGGCGGAGTGCCGCTGATGATCGGCAGCGACTGCGTCGGCGCCGTCGGCGTATCGGGTGCAACACCCGAGCAGGATGAGGAAATAGCGACCGCGGGAGCTCGTCTCGTCAGCAAGTTGAGCCCGAGCTAGCGACTGAAAACGATCGCAGGCACTCGACCCCATCGATCTGTAAAACTCGCCCTACTTTTTCGTCCGGGCATCGATGGCTCGCTTGAAAAACTTCCAGCTCGTATCGTTGGGGCGAGTATCTTCGAGCGGCGGCGGAGTCAGGAAATCGCGATAGTTTGCTTCCACCTCAGCTCGAACGGACTGCGGAAGATCCTCGTATCGCATGAACTTCTGACCGACCGTGTGCACGTAGAAATATCCCGGTCGCCCGCCCATCTCCATCCACGGCAGCCACTGTGAAATCCGCGCCCAACTGAAATGGGAGGGCAGATAGGCGTCCGCTGCGAGACGATCGAGATCGCCTGTGTTTACGAACCAGTTGATCATCTCGGTGGCGCGATACATGCCACCCACGTATTTCTGGTAATCGCCGCCGAGCGGGTTCTCGTAAAACTGATTGGCCTCATAACTCAGCGTGTAGAGCTCCTTGGTCCGCCGCACACTATTCGGCAATATGCCGTCGAAAAACACGGCCGATGTGTAGTTGCCATTCACCGGGTCATTAGCAGCGTGATTGACCTCGACTGTCTGACCCGTGTAGGGGTTCTTCCATGTCTTGAGAACTTCTCCCGTCGTCGGGTCCCGGTAGAACAGGATTTCCTTCGACGTGAGACGAAATCCGGAATCGTTGATTGAACTTGGCAGGGGCCCACATTGCTGCACCGCATAAACATCAACATCAAATAACTTTTGATCGCGAATACCCTCGACATGCCCGTATGCCCTGCCCTGGGCATACAGAAACGCCACACCCCTTCCCTTGTCGCCGCAGAAGATGCGCTGGAAGACCTGCATCGTCTGCTTGCGCACTTCAGGACCAGCGGGAGCGGCCGACGGGGAGGCAGAGATGAGCGTAAAGCCAAGGGTCAATGCCGGAACCAACATGCGAAATCTGGACATGAATCCTCCGTGTCTGACAAAGGCATGTGCGTCGCCACCCTGCGCAGCACGGCTCGGTGGCGGACCTGCTATCTGCTGAGACTAATGTGCAGCGATCGACCGTGGCCTGCCATTTCGTGTTTCGACACCTTTTTTTCGTGGGCGCGAGTACGGTCGATCCCGCGGTTTCGTGAAGCGCGTTCCGCGAACCTGCCGTAAATCCAATGTTTCAAACGCGATCCGTAATCGGCGCCTCTGACCGACGATTACGTGCGGCGTCCGCCGCAGATCATGCTGCACCGAATTGCCCTGACGAACGACGTGTGTGAGACTCGTCTTACTTCGCGATTTCAGCTGACTCGTCGATACCCAATGGACTCCGATCGCCTGAAGGAAATTCTCTCGAGCCCGAGCTACCGCCTCGCCGAAGACGACGGCGACTTTCTCGAGAGCGATCACGCTCGGGCGTTTCGATTGGCGCTCGAATTTCACCGTGCTGACACCTATTTGCGCGCCTACGGGATCGAGAGCACGGTGGTGGCGTTCGGCAGCGCACGCATCCCGCCACCCGAATCGCCGCAGGCGACCGCGGTGCACAGACAATACTATGAGGAAGCTCGACGCTTCGGCTACGACGTCAGCCGAGGCGCTTTGCATTCGCCGGGCTGCCATCGCCTCGTGATCGCGACCGGTGGCGGACCTGGATTGATGGAAGCGGCCAATCGCGGTGCGAGCGAGGCCGGCGCCCCGACGGTCGGTTTCAACATTCGCCTGCCCCACGAACAGTTCCCGAATCCCTACATCACGCCGGGGCTCGCCTTTCAGTTTCGTTACTTTGCGCTACGCAAGATGCACTTCATGTTTCGCGCGCGAGCCCTCGTCGCCATGCCCGGCGGTTTCGGGACGCTCGATGAGGTCTACGAGGCGCTCAATCTCGTCTCCACACGCACCATCGCACCCATACCCATCGTGCTCGTGGGCAAAGATTATTGGGATCAGGTGGTACCGCTCGACATGCTCGTCGCCGAGGGTTTCATCGCGGAAACCGATCGCTCGCTCGTGCACTATGCCGAGAGCGGTGCGGCGGCCGCCCGCTTCGTGCTCGAACATTGCGGTTGCGATGCATCTCCGCCGCCCGGTGGTCCGTAACGAACACTCAGTGACGAACGCCTAGTACGAGCGCGGCAGACCGAGCTCGTGCTCGGCGATGTAGGACAAAATCAGATTGGTGGAGATCGGCGCCACCTGATAGAGCCGCGTCTCGCGGAATTTGCGCTCGACGTCGTATTCGCAAGCGAAGCCGAATCCACCGTGCGTTTGCAGACACGCGTTCGCCGCTTCCCACGAGGCCTTGGCGGCGAGGTACTTGGCCATGTTGGCCTCGGCGCCGCAGGGCTTCTTCGCATCGTAAAGCTCACACGCCCGATAACGCATCAGGCTCGCCGCCTCGGTCTCGATGTAGCTTTCGGCGATCGGAAATTGCACACCCTGGTTCTTACCGATCGGTCGGTCGAACACGACACGCTCATTGGCGTATTTGGTCGACCGCTCGACGAACCAGTAGGCATCACCGATGCACTCGGCGGCGATCAGCACGCGCTCGGCATTGAGGCCATCGAGGATATAGCGGAATCCTTTACCTTCCTCGCCGATGAGGTTCTCGGCCGGGATCTCGAGGTTGTCAAAGAAAAGCTCGTTGGTCTCGTGATTGACCATGTTGGGGATCGGGCGCAGCGTGAGCCCCTTGCCGAGCGCTTCGCGGATATCGACCAGAAACACCGACAGACCGTCGGCCTTGCGCTGCACTTCGGCGAGCGGCGTCGTGCGGGCGAGCAACACAATGAGATCGGAGTTCTGTACCCGCGATGTCCACACCTTCTGTCCGTTGATGACGTAACGATCGCCCTTGCGTACCGCCGTGGTCTTGAGCTTGGTGGTGTCGGTGCCGGTGGTCGGTTCCGTCACGGCCATCGATTGCATGCGCAGCTCGCCCGTGGCGATCTTGGGCAGAAAATTGCGGCGCTGGATCTCGCTGCCGTAACGGACCAGCACGTTCATGACGTACATCTGCCCGTGGCACGCACCGGAGTTACCGCCCGAGCGATTGATCTCCTCCATGATGACGGAGGCCTCGGCAAGCGAGAGTCCCGAACCGCCATACTCTTGGGGAATGAGCGCCGCGAGCCAGCCCGCCTGCGTCAGCGCGCTCACGAACTCGGTGGGGTAACCCCGCTCGGCATCGATCTTGCGGAAATACTCGTCCGGGAACTGCGCGCAGAGCGCACGCACCGCAGAACGAATTTCCTCGAAACTTCCAACTTCACTCATCGACATGGGTCACCCTCCGGACTGCAGGATACCGCGCTCCCGGAGCAGGGCGAGAACATGCTCGGCGGCTTCCTCCGCGGTGTAGCCAACCGTATCGAGACGCAACTCGGGTGCAGTCGGCGCCTCGTAGGGCGCGTCGATGCCGGTAAAGTTCTTCAGCTCGCCGCGCCGCGCCTTGCGATAGAGCCCTTTCACATCGCGGCGCTCAGCAACATCGAGTGGCGTATCCACATACACCTCGATGAACTCGCCCTCCGCGAAGAGCGCCCGCGCCATTTGCCGCTCCGCGCGATACGGCGAAATGAAGGCCGTCAGTACGATGAGCCCCGCATCCACCATCAGCCGTGCCACCTCACCGATGCGACGGATATTTTCGACGCGATCGGCCGCAGTGAAGCCGAGATCGCGGTTGAGGCCGTGACGCACGTTGTCGCCATCGAGCAGATAGCTGTGACGACCGAGTGCGAGGAGTTTTTTCTCGAGTGCATTGGCAATCGTCGACTTGCCCGAGCCGGAAAGTCCGGTGAACCAGACGACGACGGGACGCTGTTGCTTGAGCGCGGCGCGAGCCGGCTTGTCGACGCTTACCGCCTGACGATGGATGTTGCTCGCGCGGCGCAGCGCGAAATGAATCATGCCGGCGCCGACGGTCTCGTTGGTGAGCCGATCGATCACGATGAAGCCGCCGGTCTCGCGATTGACGGTATACGGATCGAAAGCGATCGGCCGATCGAGCGCGACATTGCAGACGCCGATTTCATTGAGCTCGAGTTGCTTGGCGGCGAGCTCTTCGAGTGTGTTGACATTGACGCGGTGTTTCGGCGCAGCGAATACGGCGCCGGTCGTTCGGCTCGTTGCCTTGAGCAGATACGAACGTCCTGGCAGCATCGGCTCATCGTGCATCCACACGAGCGTGGTCTCGAACTGATCCGCGGTCTCCGCAGGCTCTGCGGCCGCACAAATGAGATCACCGCGAGAGACGTCGACCTCATCGGCGAGCGTGAGCGTGACCGACTGCCCGGCGACGGCAAGCGGCAGATCACCCTCGGCGGTGACGATGCGCGCCACGGTGCTCTCGCGCCCCGAGGGCAGCACGCGAACGCGCTCGCCCGCGCGGACGATGCCACCGGCGAGCGTGCCGGCGAAGCCACGAAAATCTTGATTCGGGCGATTGACCCATTGCACCGGAAAACGCAGCGGCCCACGCTCGCGGTGCGTCGCGTCCACCTCCACGGTTTCGAGATATCCCATCAGGGTCGGGCCGCGATACCACGACATCCGGGGACTCGGTGCGATCATGTTGTCGCCCTGCAGTGCCGAGACCGGCACCGCCGCAATGTCCTCGAGACCCAAACGGCCCGCAAAGTCCTGATAGTCGGCAACGATCTTGTCGAAGGTCGACTGCGCGTAGCCCACCAGATCCATTTTATTGACCGCGAGCAAGAGCTTGCGAATGCCGAGCAACTGCACGAGGTAGGTATGGCGCCGCGTCTGCGTGAGCACACCCTTGCGCGCATCGATGAGAATCACGGCGACATCCGCCGTGGAGGCGCCGGTCACCATGTTGCGCGTGTACTGCTCATGACCCGGGGTATCGGCCACGATGTACTTGCGTCGCTCGGTCGAGAAAAAGCGATACGCCACATCGATGGTGATGCCCTGCTCGCGCTCGGCGGCAAGGCCATCGACGAGCAGTGCGAAATCGATCGCCTCGCCCTGCGTACCCCACTTGCGACTGTCGGCTTCGATCGCGCTCAACTGATCGTCGAACAGCATCTTCGATTCGTACAGCAGCCGACCGATCAGCGTGCTCTTGCCGTCATCGACACTGCCACAGGTGATGAAACGCAGCAGGTCCTTGGCGTCCTGCGCCCGCAGCCAATCCCCGCCGTCACTCTTCCCGCCGTCAATCTTCTTGATGCGCGCCATGTCAGAAATACCCTTCCTGCTTCTTGCGCTCCATCGACGCGGGACCGTCGTGATCGATCAAGCGACCGTGTCGCTCGCTGGTGCGCGCACGAAAGATTTCTTCGATTACCTCGGGCAGCGTCTCGGCCTCGCTGGCCACAGCCGCGGTCAAGGGATAGCAACCGAGCGTACGAAAGCGCACCTTGCGCATCACCGGCACTTCGCCGGGCTGTAGAGGCATACGCTCGTCATCCACCATGATGAGCGCACCATTGCGCTCCACGACCGGCCGCTCGCGCGCGAGATACAGCGGCACGATCGGCACGTTCTCGAGCAGGATGTACTGCCAGATGTCGAGCTCGGTCCAGTTGGAGAGCGGAAAGACACGGATCGACTCATCCGGTTTCTTGCGGGCGTTGTACAGGTTCCACAACTCGGGGCGCTGATTCTTCGGGTCCCAGCGATGCTGCGCGGTGCGAAACGAAAATACGCGCTCCTTGGCGCGCGATTTTTCCTCATCGCGCCGTGCGCCGCCAAAGGCGATGTCGAAGCGATGCGCATCGAGCGCCTGACGCAAGCCCTCGGTGTTCCAAAGATCCGCATGAATCTGCGAGCCGTGGGTAAAGGGGTTGATGCCGAGCCGCAACGCCTCGGGGTTGCGATGCACGATGAGCTGCATGCCGTAGTCGCGCGCGACCTGCTCGCGCATCGCGTACATGTCGCGAAATTCCCACGTGGTGTCGACATGCAGCAGCGGAAATGGCGGCGGCGCCGGAAAGAACGCCTTGCGTGCGATGTGCAGCATGGTGGCGCTGTCCTTGCCCGCCGTATAGAGCAGCACTGGCCGCTCGGCCTCGGCGATCACCTCGCGCATGATGTGGATGCTTTCGGCCTCGAGTCGCTGCAGATGAATGGGTTTCACGGGTTGTTGACTTCGTGTGGCCATCGGAAAAATCGACGATGAATTCTTTGTCGGGTCGCCGGCTCGGATGCGGCGCGATCCTTCGCCCGGCGAACGCGGCGCGGCATGCAGGGTCAGCCCCGACCGCTGCGCCTGCTCCTGCAGCGCGGGATGCGACACGGCGATGCCATGCCAAAGTACACCGCGAGTCGCCGGCCAATGACCCGCGATACGCGCGAGAAAATCCAGCCATGTCTCGATCCCAAAGGGCCGCGATGACGGCATCCAGGCGAGCGTGCCGCGCAGTGTCTGCGCAACGAGCAGACGCGTGGGCGTCGACCCACCCGGCGCGCGCTCGCCCTGCCACTCGCCACACCACTCGCCGCACCAGATGACTTCGCCCGCGTGCCGACGCGTGCTGTGCAACAACGGCGTTAGGTAGTCGCGATGCCATTCGCCAAGCTCGGGATCGCGCGCGGCGCGCTCGGCCAGCGTGGGCAGCGCCAAACCCGCCCGGCTGAGCAGCCGACTCAACGCCCGACCCTGCACCCGCTTGCCGTAGCGGCTGTGCGCCAGACTGGCGGCCCGCGCGGCGTCCCACAATTCGCCCGTCGGTGGCGGCTCGTGCAGGAGCTGTGCGACCAGACGCTGCTCCTCGTCACGCGACAACGCGCAATGACCCGGAGGACGGCCCCGTACGCGCACCTCGATCGCCGCCCAACCGCCGCGACGAAACGCGCGTACCGCGTTGATGACGGTGGGCGCGCTCAACCCGGTGCTCAGGGCGATCTCGGCCAGCGGCGTACCGGCCAAGCGCATACGCACGGCCTGATGCCGCTGCTGTTGGCTCTGAGACGCTACCGAATCCACCACCGTGATATCTAACCCCATGACCGGATTGATGAATGTTATGTCTATTAATTATTTAATTACAAGCTATAATCCACTCCATGTCGCCCGATCTTCGCTTGCTGGAAGTTGTCGAGCAGATCGCCCACCGCGCCGCCGAGGTGGTACTGCGCATTTATCGCAGCGAATTCACGGTCGACACCAAGTCCGACGCTACCCCGGTCACCCTTGCCGATCAGCAAGCCGAGGCGCTTATCCTCGAAGGGCTGGCCTCTCTGGATGCGTCGATTCCCGTCGTGGCCGAAGAGTCGGTGGCTGCCGGGCGCATCCCCACCATCGATCCCGCCCGGCGTTTCTGGCTGGTGGATCCGCTCGATGGCACGCGCGAGTTCATCGATCGCAATGGCGAATTCACGGTCAACATTGCCTTGATCGAAGCCGGTGTCCCGGTACTCGGCGTCGTGCTTGCGCCGGCACTTGGAGTCGCTTATTCGGGCCTCCTCGGGCACGGCGCCTGGCGCGCCGATGAATCGACTCGACAGCCGATCCGCTGCCGCGCTACCCCGGAGGCCGGACTCGCGGTGGTCGCGAGTCGCTCGCACGGTGATGAACGTGCGCTCGACGCGTTTCTCGTCGGGCAGCGCGTCGCCTCACGGGTCAACGCCGGCTCATCGCTCAAACTTTGCCTGCTGGCCGAAGGGCGCGCGGATCTCTACCCGCGGCTTGGGCGCACCATGGAGTGGGATATCGCGGCAGGCCATGCCGTGCTCGCGGCGGCGGGCGGCAGCGTCTGCCGGATCGACGACGGCCACGCCCTACGCTACGGCAAAGCGGGCTTCGAAAACCCGCATTTCGTGGCTCGAGGACTGTGAGCGGAGGGGATGGTGGGTCCTGCGCGATTCGAACGCGCGACCAACTGGTTAAAAGCCAGCTGCTCTACCGGCTGAGCTAAGGACCCGTGTCTGCTCGGAGGGCGCGGATTCTACACGTACCGCGTGGGATCAGGCACGCCTGCAGCAACGAAACCCTCTCGTCGCAACCGACAGCTGTCGCACTGCCCACAGGCCCTGCCCTCCGTATCGGCCTGATAGCAGGAGACGGTCAGTGCATAGTCGACCCCGAGACGCCGCCCCTCGCGGATGATGTCCGCCTTGGAAAAATTCACGAGCGGCGCCTCGATGCGCAGCGCCACACCCAACGCGCCCGCTCGGGTACCGAGCCGCGCCACCTCGGCAAAGGCCGCGACGAACTCGGGGCGACAGTCGGGATAGCCTGAATAATCGACGGCATTGACGCCGATGAAGATCGCCTCGGCCTCGAGAACTTCTGCCCAGCCAAGTGCCAGCGCCAGCATCAAAGTATTGCGTGCGGGAACATAGGTGATCGGGATGCCCGTGGTGGGCGCGGTCGGCACATCGAGTGCGGGATCGGTCAGCGCCGAGCCACCGATTCCGGCGAGATCGACGCCCATCACCCGATGTTCGCGGGCGCCGAGCGCCACGGCGATCCGCGCCGCCGCCGCGAGTTCAGCTGAGTGACGCTGCCCGTAATGCACCGAAAGGGCATGGACGTCGAAGCCCTGCTCACGCGCAAGCGCGAGCACCGTCGCGGAATCGAGACCCCCCGACAGCAAGATCACGGCGCGGCGCGGACCACTCGCCTTGTCGGCCAGCGTATTCATCGTCCGGGCACATCGCCCCAAAGATATTTGTGGAGCTGGATCTGGAAGCGTACGGGAAGACGATCCTCGAGGACCCAGTCGGCGAGTTCGCGCGCAGCGAGCTGCGCATGGCTCGGCGAGAACAGCACCGTACAGCGGCGCGCGAGATCCCGCTCGCGCAGCTGTGCCCGACTCCATTCGTAGTCCGCGCGATCCGTGATCACGAACTTGACGAGATCGGTGGACGAGAGCCGCTCGAGCTCGATATAACGATTACGCGCTTCTTCGCCCGAACCCGGCGTCTTGATGTCGACGACCTTGACGACGCGCGCATCGATCCCCTCGAGCGGCATGGCACCGCTCGTCTCGAGCGACACGCGATACCCCGCATCGCAAAGCGCCGTCATTAGCGCGAACACCGCGGGCTGCGCGAGCGGCTCGCCACCCGTCACACAGACGTGTGTCGCCTCGAGTTCGCGCACGCGGGCCAGCACTTCATCGAGTGTCCACCATTGACCGCCATGGAAGGCATAAGTCGTGTCGCAATACTGGCAGCGCAGCGGGCAGCCGGTGAGTCGCACGAAGATCGTGGGAATGCCGGCACTATCCGCCTCACCTTGAAGCGAGCGGAAAATTTCCGTCAGCTTGAGTCGCGGCATCGCAGCCATCATTCAGCGCAATCGGGAGAGCTGTTCGCGCGCGAGCCGCGCTGCATCGTTCTGCGGATAGCGGCGAATGACTTCATTGAGCGTCGCCCGCGCTGCCTCGGTTCGACCGAGTTCGGATTCGGCCAAACCTTTTTTGAGCAATGCATCGGGCGCTTTTGAGGTGTCGGGTGAGCTCGTGCCCACCGCCGCGAATGCCTCGACGGCCTTGGCGTAATCGCGCGTCACGTAATGCGCCTGACCGAGCCAGTACTGCGCGTTATCGGCGAGCGGATGCGACGGAAATCGAACCAGAAAATCCGCCATACCGGCGATCGCCTCGGGATACTTCGCCGCCTTGAGCGCATCGAAGGCTCGCCCATAAACGACCTCGGCGGTCTCGGCGGGCGGGGTCACAGACGAAGGCGCGACCGGGAGCGGCACGGCCGCAGGCGGCGACGTGACCGGCGATGACGCCATCGCTGCCGGCGGCACCGCGGCATCCGCCGCGGCAGGCACCGAGCTATCTACGGGCGGCACGACAGCCGTTGCGGTGGGCGACGCCGTCGCCAAGGTTGTCGCCGAAGTTGCCGCCGCGGCCGTTGCCATCGCGCTCATGCGCGACTCGAGCGTAGCGATACGCCGATCGAAATCGGCCGCGAGATCCCGCTGCTGCTGCCGCAGCGATTCGTTTTCGCGCTGCAGCAATTCAAGATCACCACGCAGGCTACGCGCTTCAGTCTCCAGCGCATCGAGGCGCTGCGATAACTCGACGAGCGCCTGCCCGCGCACGGTTTCTTCGAGCTGACCGACTCGCAGATCGAGGTCATCGAGACGCGCACGCGTTGATTGCGCCGCCACCGGCAACGCAATCAACGCGAACAGAACTGCGCAGAGCGCGCGACGCACGATCGATCAGCCCTCGGAGTAGATCAGCTCGACGCGACGATTTTTGGCGAAAGCCGCCTCGTCATCGCCCGCCTCGGCAGGACGCTCCTCACCGTAGCTCACCGTGGCGAGACGCGACTCTGCGACGCCCTGCAAGCCGAGGGCGCGGCGCACAGCCTGAGCGCGGCGCTCGCCAAGACCGATGTTGTATTCGCGGGTGCCACGCTCGTCGGTGTGGCCTTCTAGCCTGACCCGCAGATTGGAGCGGCTCGCCATGAAACGCGCATGCGCCGCCAGCAACGCCTGATCGTCGTTGCTCAGCGCATCGCTGTCGAACGCGAAGTAGATGATCGTGCGACCGGCCAGCTCCGCCGGCAATACGACCGACCGCCCATCCATGTCACCGCCAACCTCACCCGCCGACACGGCACCTGCCGAATCATCCGGTTGGGCGATTGCCGTGGCGGACGGCTCGGATTTCGCTGTCATCGAACCCGAGGAATCCGTGACCGGCGGGGCGGACTTGCAACCCGCAAGCAAGCCAAGCACGAGAGCGGCAACAAGGATGTGTCGAGTCATGGTTTACGGTCTCCCAAATTTTCGGAAATTATCGCACGACCGCGCCATGCCGAAATCGTCACGGCAGAAATGGCCCCCAAGCGGGTTCACGCACATCTCCTCGTGCAGATTGCAGGCGCTGCAGGATCAGTCCGTCCACGCTCACCGTGGCGAGCACACCCTGACCGCGCTCGCGCGCGGCATAAATCAGCGTGCCACCGTCCGGCGAAAATCCCGGCGATTCATCCTGCCGCCCCTTTGACAACACACGCACCGCCCCGTTCCCGAGGTCTTGCACGGCAATGCGATACGCGCTGCCCTCGCGCGTGACATGGGCGAGCTGCCGTCCATCGGGGCTGATGCGCGGCCGAGCGTTGTACGCACCCATGAACGTGATGCGCTGCGGCCGAGCACCGGCCTCAGGTGCCGCGCGATAGATCTGCGGACCCCCGGCGCGATCCGAGGTGAAATAGAGTTGCGCGCCGTCGGGTGACCAGACGGGTTCAGTATCGATCGCCGGGTGATCCGTCACGCGCAGCAATTCGCCGCTTGCGAGATCGAGTACGTGTATGTCGAGGTTGCCACCCGCAGAGGAGAGCGTGAGCGCAAGACGCCGGCCATCGGGTGACCACGCCGGCGCGTTGTTGATGCCCGCACGACCCGACACGCGACGTCGTTCCGCGGTGCGCACTTTTTGAACGTAGATTGCCGCAGCCCGCGTCTCGAACGACACATAAGCCAGCGACTCGCCGTCGGGTGACCAGACCGGCGACATCAACGGCAAGCGCGACTGCAGAATGACTCGCGAGTTCTCGCCATCGGCGTCGGCGACGATCAGCTGATAACGCTGCGCAGGTGGCGCGCTCTCGACCGACACATAAGCGATCCGCGTGGCAAAGGCGCTGCGCGCGCCGATGATCGTCTGATGGATTCGATCGCTGATGCGATGCGCGGCATTGCGCCAGGCGGTGGGCGCGGCACTGATACGCTCGACCAACAAGCGCTGCCCCGTGAGCAGATTGGTGAGTTCGTAGTTGAAGGTGATGCGGCCATCCGCTGCGCTCGAGATGCGCCCGATGACGAGATAGTCGGAGGCGGTACGCGCGCCCACGCTGAAGCGGCCGCTGCGCGCGAGGTTTTGCCGTATCACGGTCGCCGTGGTCTGCCGATCGTCGGTGAAGTCTTCGATGGCGATCGGAATCGGCGCCGTGACGCCGGAGGTGATATCGACCTGCAACTGCGCCGCAACACGCAAAGGCGCCAGCGCGACAAAGACAACAAGCAACGCGCACGTCAGCACGCGTGCGCTCGAGTCAGAAAATCGACGGCGACAATCAATCATTGGGCCTGAACCTCAAATCGATATTGCGCTCGAACAATGACGGCTCGGGCGGCGGCGGCAAAGGCGAGGCGCGAAACACCGCGGCCTCCAGCGATTGTCTTACGGCTTCGTCGCCATTGCACTCCTTGACCTCGGCGCGCAGCACCGTTCCACCTGGCGCCTGCGTCACGGCGACTCGACAGTCGAGCCCGGCGCGCGCCGAGGGCGGACGAATCCACGCCCGCTGCACGCGCGCCTGAATAGCCGCTGCCCATTGGGCAGAAAGACTCGCCGCGCGTGCCGCAGCCACGCGACGCGCCTCGGCGGCCTCGGCTTCGGCGAGCTCATCCGCGAGCGCGCGCTGCAACGCCTGCTCGCGCTCCTGACGAATCCGCGCGTCCTCGCTGCGACGACGCTCTTCGGCCGCGAGTTCGTCGGCGAGACGCTTCGCTTCGGCCTGTCGTTTGGCTTCGGCCTCGCGTTTCGCGTCCGCAGCCCGCTTGGCCTCCGCCTCGCGCTGTTTGACCTCGGCGACCCGCTTCGCCTCTGCTGCCCGCTTGGCTGGGTCGGGCTTCGGTGGCGGCGGTGGCGACTCGACCTCGGCCGCAGGTTCAGGCGAAGGCTCGGGCTCACGCAAGGGCTCAGATACGGGTTCAGGGTCCGGTTCGGCCTGCGGCGGCGGCGCCGGCCGCGAACGCGACAACTGCCGGAATTCTTTGCCATCGACGACCACTGCCTCGATCGCGAGCGCGACGGGCTCCGGCGGCGAGCGATGCCAGTTCTGCGCGCCGAGCACGACGATCAGAATCACGAGACCCGCATGCAGCGCAATCGACAGCAAATAAGGACGCAAGCGTTCCATCAGCCCCGCCATGCGTCACCCGCGCGGCCCCGCCTCACCGCCCTGCCCTCAACGCGCACCCGGCGTCGCCACAGGATCGGTCAGAAACCCAACCTTCGCAGCGCCCGCGCCCTGCAACAACACCATCGCCTCGACAACGCGCCCATAGGGCACGGCACGATCACCCTTCACGAAAACGGGTAGACCCGGGGCACTGCGCAGCACCGCGGCCACACGCGCTTCGACCAAACGATCTTCGAGCGGTTCGGCAGGTCGGTCGCCGTCGTTGAGATACAGCCGCCCGTCCCGATCGATGGAGAGCACGATCGGTGGCCGGTTCTGCAACTCGCTGGGATCGATCGCCTCGGCGGACGCGTCGGGCAGATCGACCTGCACGCCCTGCGTAAGCAAGGGCGCCGTGACCATGAAGATGATGAGCAGCACGAGCATCACGTCGATGTACGGCACGACGTTCATTTCGCTGATCGGCCGACGATTGCGCCCTGTCTGCGCCATCTTCGCGCTACCTCAGCCGCCGCTGCGCGTCGCGTGACGCTGCAGGATCGTCGAGAATTCTTCCATGAAAGCGTCGTAGCGCGCCTCGAGTCGCCACACCTGATCCGCAAATCGGTTGTAGGCGACCACCGCCGGAATCGCCGCAAAGAGCCCGATGGCGGTTGCGATCAGCGCCTCGGCAATGCCGGGTGCCACGGTCGCAAGCGTTGCCTGTTGCACCGACCCGAGACCCACAAAGGCATGCATGATTCCCCAAACCGTTCCGAACAAGCCCACGTAGGGACTCGTCGAGCCAACGGTGGCCAGACTCGAGAGGCCTTTCTCGAGGTACTCGAGTTCCTTGATTTGCTGGGCCTTCATGGCACGACGCGCGCCTTCGAGCAGCACCTCGGACGACTCGACTCCCTGCTGACTGAGTCGCGCGAACTCGCGGAATCCGGCCTGAAAAATGTGATCGATGCCGCGTGGCTGACCGCGCGCCTCGATACTCTTGTAGAGCGAAGCGAGATCGCCGCCCGACCAGAAATCCCGCTCGAAGCGCTCGAGGTTTTCTTTGGCTCGAGCCAGCGAGGCCCGTTTGCGAAACACGATGCTCCAGGAATACACGGACGCGCCGACCAGCAGCAACATCACGAGTTGCACGACGATGGTCGCTTCGAGGATCAATCGCAGAATCGACAGGTCATTCACGGCAAATACTCCCCGATACGCCGCGGCCGCAGCGTCTTGGCATCCACGCACACCACACGGACCTCGGCCTCGAGCAGAAGTTCGGCGCCAGCCTCACCCGGATCACCCCGCCAGATCTCCTGTGCGAAGCGGGCCGTGGTGCGGCCCTCCGGCCGCATCGCACAAGTCACGACGAGCGAATCGTCGAGCCGCGCGGGTGCGCGGTAGGACACTTTCACCTCGAGCACCATGAACTGCACGCCGCGGACACTCGCCAACTCTTGCTGTGAGAGACCCTGACTGCGCAACCACTCGGTACGACAGCGTTCGAGAAACCGCAGGTAATTGGCGTAGTAGACGACACCGCCGGCATCCGTATCTTCCCAGTACACCCGCACCGGCCAAAGAAAATTGCTCATCACTCGCCCTCGAAGAGCGGCAGTCCGCTCCCGGGACGTTGCGGGGGCACCAGCCCAAAATGCTGATAGGCGGTGCGGGTTGCAATGCGACCGCGCGCCGTGCGCATCAAAAACCCCTGCTGAATCAGAAAGGGTTCGATCACATCTTCGAGCGTGCCACGCTCCTCGCCGATCGCCGCCGCGAGGCTGTCGATACCGACTGGACCACCGTCGAATTTGTCGATGATGGTGGTCAGTAACTTGCGATCGAGCGTATCGAAACCCATCGGGTCGACCTCGAGCAGATCGAGCGCCGCCACAGCAAGCGTTGCAGTGATGGTGCCATCGCCCTTCACCTGTGCGTAGTCGCGCGCGCGGCGCAAGAGACGATTGGCGATGCGGGGCGTACCACGCGAGCGCTCGGCGATGCGCTGTGCACCCTCGGTCGCGAGCGGAACGCCGAGAATACCGGCCGAGCGCTGCACGATGCTCGCGAGATCGGCGACGTCATAGAATTCGAGCCGTTGCACGATGCCGAAACGATCGCGCAACGGCGAGGTCAGCAAACCCGCTCGCGTCGTCGCCCCCACCAGCGTGAACGGCGGCAAGGAAAGCTTGATCGAACGGGCTGCCGGGCCCTCGCCGATCATGATGTCGAGCTGATAATCCTCCATCGCGGGATAGAGCACCTCCTCGACCACCGGCGAGAGACGATGGATCTCATCGACAAACAGCACATCGCGCGGCTGCAGGTTCGTGAGGATGGCCGCAAGATCGCCGGGTCGCTCGAGCACGGGGCCGGAAGTTTGGCGCAGACTGACGCCGAGTTCGGCCGCAAGAATGTTGGCGAGCGTGGTCTTGCCGAGACCCGGAGGGCCAAAGATCAGCACATGATCGAGCGCCTCGCTGCGTGCGCGCGCCGCGCCGACGAAGATCTCAAGTTGCTCCTTCACGGGTCGCTGCCCGACGTAATCGGCGAGACGCTTCGGGCGAATCGCCCGATCGATCGCCTCTTCTTCTCGACCACCCTCGGCACTGACGAGCCGCTCGTTCATCGCAGCGCTCCTTGCAAGGCACGGCGGATCAAATCTTCGGTCGTTGCCGCCGCGTCGCTGTCGCCAGATGCGCCCGCGGCCTTGATGAGCCGACTCGCTTCAGCCGGCTTGTAACCGAGCGCCACGAGCGCAGAGAACGCCTCGCCCTCGGCCCCGCCTGTCGCGCTCTCTGGAATAAATCCTGGTACGGCCGCGAGCTCATCGCCCGAGAGCCGATCACGCATCTCGATGATCAGGCGCTCGGCGGTCTTGCGACCGATACCTGGGATACGCGTCAGTGCGGCGGTGTCGTTGCTTGATACGCAAGCCGCGAAGCCCTCGACGGTCGTACCCGACAGGATGCCGAGCGCAATCTTTGGCCCGACGCCTGAGACCTTGAGCAGGTTGCGGAACAGGTGACGCTCCGCAGCTGTGGCAAAGCCGTAGAGCACCTGAGCGTCTTCGCGCACCACGAGATGCGTCAGTAGCCGCACCTCTTCGCCGACACCCGGCAAGCCATAAAAGGTCGACATGGGCGCCTCGAGTTCATAGCCGACTCCGCCGACCTCGAGCAGCAGCTGCGGGGGTGCCTTGATCGCGATCCGTCCGCGCAACGAGCCGATCATGCACCGACTCCCGCGCGGCGCGCGTCGTTTTGGTTGTCGATGAGGCCCGCAAGCCGTCGATGCTGTGCATGGCAGAGCGCCACGGCCAGCGCATCGGCGGCATCGGCCGTCAAGCGCCCGGACACCGCGAGGACCGCGCGCATCATGTGCGCGACTTGCAGCTTGTCGGCGCCGCCGAAACCAACGGTGGCGAGCTTGATGGCGCGCGGCGCGTACTCGGCGATCGGCAAGCCTGCGAGCGCCGCAAGTGCCGCCCCGCGCGCTTGCCCAAGCTTGAGTGCGCTGTCGACGTTGCGGTTGACGAAGACTTTTTCGATGGCGACTTCATTTGGTGCATGCTCGGCGATCAGTGCCTTGACGCCCTCGTGCAGGCGGGCAAGCCGATCCACCATGGGCAGGCCGTCGACTTCGATCCGCCCGTGCACGATGCAACGACAATCGGCACCGACGACGTCGATGACGCCATAGCCGAGTCGCCTCGAACCCGGGTCGATACCCAGAATGCGGCAGTGCGATGCAGGATGGATCGCAGGCCTTGAGGCGGCAAAGTCACCGGACGAACGCGATGCGACGGACGGCGGCGCGCCTGCGTCCCGGGGAGCGTCGGGTTGATATGCGCGCCAGGACTTGGACCGATAACGCGGCATGCGCTCGCGACCCCGGAAATACGCCGAAAAATGACCTGACTATGATACCCGGATTCACGTGGCCCCGGCAGGCAAAGAGAGCGCTCGAGGCGCGCCGTCTCCGATCAGGAAGGTCAGCCTCGATTCGGCATATCGATGGCGCGCTTGTCAGCAGCGAGCGCCGCCTCATGCAGCGCCTCCGACAGCGTCGGGTGCGCGTGGATGGTCCGCTGTAGATCCTCGGCGCTCGCCGAATACTCAAGTGCGAGTACCGCCTCGGCAATCAGCTCACCGGCCATCGGGCCGATGATGTGCACGCCCAGGATCTGATCATCATCCTTGGCGACGATAACTTTGACGAAACCCTGACTCGATTCCATGGCGCGGGCGCGGCCGCTCGCGAGGAACGGAAAACTGCCCAACTTGTAGGCACGACCACTCGCCTTGACCTGCTCCTCGGTCTGACCCACCCAGGCGATCTCGGGCGCGGTATAGATGACCGAGGGAATCACCGCGTAATTGACGTGCGCATAGAGACCCGCGATGCGATCGGCGACCGCAACACCCTCTTCCTTGCCCTTGTGCGCCAGCATGGGACCGCGGACGCAATCGCCCACCGCCCAGACATGCTCGGCGCCGGTGTGGCAATGCTCATCGACCTTGATGAAGCCGCGCTCGTCGAGTTCGACGCCTGTACCTTCGCCAAGCAGATTGCCCGTGTAGGGACGACGGCCGATGCAAACAATGAGCTTGTCCACGGTCAATGATTGCGCCGCACCCGCTGCATCGACGTAGCTCACATCGACCGCACCCTTGCTCACCTTGGCGCCAGTCACCTTCGCGCCGAGGCGCAGATCGATGCCCTGCTTCTTGAAATGTTTGAGCGCTTCTTTGGCGAGCTGCTGGTCGGCCATGGCGAGAAAATCGGGCATCGCCTCCAGCACGACCACCTCGGCACCGAGCCGACGCCACACGCTGCCGAGCTCGAGACCGATCACTCCCGCACCGATCACGCCGAGCCGCTTCGGTACCGCCGAAAACTCGAGTGCCCCCCAACTGTCGACGATGTGCTCACCGTCGAAAGGCGCGCTCTTGAGCGCCATCGGCTGCGAGCCACTCGCGAGCACCACATGGTTGGCCGAGAAGGTCTTGACGCTACCGTCGTGCGCCGTGAACTCGACCACACGCCCGGCGAGCAACTTGCCATGCCCCTGCAACGCAGTAACGCCCGCACCCTTGAGCAACTGCACGATGCCGCCCGTCATGGTCTTGACGATGCCGGCCTTGCGCTTCTGCATCGCTGCGATATCCATCGCCACCGGGCCGGTCTTGATGCCGTGCGCCGCAAACTCGACCTGCGCACGATGAAGAAGCTCGGACGATTCGAGCAGCGCTTTTGAAGGAATGCAGCCCGCGTTCAGGCAGGTACCGCCGAATGCAGTGCTGCCATCGTAGTTTTTCCACTCGTCGATGCAGGCGACCTTGAGACCGTTTTGTCCGGCGCGAATCGCTGCCGGATACCCTGCGGGACCCCCGCCAATGACGATGACGTCGAAATCAGCCATGTGCGTCACCCGTCCTCAAAGTCCGAGCAGCATGCGACCCGGATCCTCGAGTGCATCCTTGATCGCCACCAGGAACTGAACCGCCTCGCGACCATCGATGATGCGATGGTCGTAGCTCACCGCGAGGTACATCATCGGGCGGACCACGATCTGCCCGTTCACCACAACCGGACGCTCCTGGATCTTGTGCATGCCGAGAATCGCGCTCTGCGGCGCATTGACGATCGGCGTCGAGAGCAAGGAACCGAAAACACCACCATTGGTGATGGTGAAAGTCCCGCCCTGCAGATCCTCGAGCGCGAGGCCACCGGCGCGCGCGCGCGTCCCGTAATCATTGATACGCCGCTCAATCTCGGCAAAACCCAGCGCTTCGGCATTCCGTAGCACCGGCACGACGAGACCACGATCTGTCGAAACCGCGACACCAATGTCATAGAACTCGTGGTAGATGATGTCGCTGCCATCGACGGCCGCGTTCATCACCGGAAACTTGCGCAGCGCCTCGATGCTCGCCGTGACGAAGAACGACATGAAGCCGAGCTTCACGCCGTGCTGCTTTTCGAATCGGTCCTTGTGACGCGCGCGCAATTCATTGACCGCAGTCAGATCGACTTCATTGAAGGTGGTAAGCAGCGCGGCGGTCTGCTGCGCCTGCACCAGACGCTCGGCGATGCGCTGCCGCAGTCGCGTCATCGGTACGCGCTGCTCGGCACGCGGCCCCGCCGGCGTTGCCACCGCAGGCGCGGTGACCGCCGGGCTCGGCGCAGGCGCCTTGCGCGTCGACGCAGCCGCCACCACATCCGATTTGGTCAAACGCCCATCACGGCCCGAGCCCGTCACCGCCGACGGGTCGACGCCCGTTTCTTCGACGACGCGGCGCACCGCGGGACTCAGCTTCTCGGCCGAGGCACCCTTGGCAGCCGCCGCGGGCGCCGTCGCCGCAGCAGCCGCCGGCGCGGACTTGGCGGCGCTGGCTGCGGCTCCACCCGGCTCGAAAATCGCCAGCAGATCACCGCTTTTGACAGTCGCGCCCTGCTGCACCTTGTATTCTTTGATGACGCCCGCCGCGGGCGCCGGCACCTCGAGCACGACCTTGTCGGTCTCGAGATCGGCGAGGTTTTCATCGCGGCTTACGCTCTCGCCCGGCTGCTTGCGCCAGGCGACCAGGGTCGCATCGGCGACCGATTCGGGGAGTTGGGGAACGCGGATTTCCATGGTCATTTCGAGTGTTTCCTGATCAACGCTTGCGGCGTCCGCCGGTGGCGGCGCGCGCAGGCTCTTCTTTGGCATCGGGCGTGGCCGCGGGCACTTCAGCGAGACGCTTGGTGATCCGCGTATCGTGTTCGCGAGGCGGCGACTTGAGCGCGGCGTTCACGAGGCCCGCCTGCTCGACATCGTGAATCTTGCCGATGCCGGTGGCGGGTGCCGCAGCGGGCGCGCGACCTGCATAAAGCAAGGCGCGATCCGGCCCAAGCGGTCGCTCGAGACGATGGCGGATCTGGTACCACGCGCCCTGATTCTGCGGTTCTTCCTGACACCAGACGATTTCGCGGGCGTTCGGGTAGCGCGCAAGCACGGCGGCGTATTCCTCGGCCGGAAACGGATAGATCTGCTCGAGACGAACGAGCGCCACGTCGTTTTGACCCGACGCACGACGTGCCCGCAGCAGATCAAAATAAACCTTGCCGCTCGAGAAGACGACGCGCCGTACACCCTCGCGCTCCATCACATCAACTTCGTCGATGATGTTCTGGAATGAACCCTTGGCGAGTTCGTCGAGCGAAGACACCGATAGTTCATGACGCAGCAGACTTTTTGGCGTCATCACCACGAGCGGCTTGCGGAACTCGCGCAGCATCTGGCGACGCAGCATGTGGAACATCTGCGCCGGCGTCGAAGGGACGCAAACCGACATGTTCGCTTCGGCGCAGAGTTGCAGGAAGCGCTCGAGACGCGCCGACGAGTGCTCGGGTCCCTGCCCCTCATAACCATGCGGCAGGAACAGCGTGAGCCCGCAGAAGCGGCCCCACTTCGATTCACCGGAGCTGATGAACTGATCGATGATCACCTGTGCGCCGTTCGCAAAATCACCGAACTGCGCCTCCCAGATGACGAGCACGCCGGGGTCGGTCTGCGAATAACCGTACTCGAAAGCGAGCACGGCTTCCTCCGAGAGCACCGAATCGATCACCTCGAAGCGCGGCTGCCGCTCGGCGATATGCTGCAACGGCACGTGGATCGCGCCGGTGGTCTGTTCGTGCAGCACGGCATGTCGATGGAAGAAGGTACCGCGTCCGGAGTCCTGCCCCGAGATGCGCACCGCGTAGCCATCCTCGAGCAAGCTTGCATAGGCCAGCGACTCGGCGCAGCCCCAGTCGAGCGGCAGCTCTCCTGCCACCATCTTGGCGCGATTGTTGATCACCTGCTGCACACGCGGGTGCAGCACATGCCCCTGCGGTATGGCGACCAAGCGAGCACCGAGCGCCTGCAATCGCGCCTTGTCGACGGCGGACCGAACAGGCGCCGCCCAATCGGCGCCGCGCATGTAGGTGCTCCAGTCGACGGTGTATTTGTTGCCGATCATGCCTAGCGAGGCTTTGGCCTGCGGCCGGCCTTCATCGAGACCCGCTCGATACTGCTCGACGAACCCGTCGGCCTCGAAGGGCGTGAGCACGCCATCGGCGACCAGTCGATCGGCGTACAGCTTGCGCGTGGTCGGATGCTTGCGGATAACGTTGTACATCACCGGCTGCGTTGCCGCTGGCTCGTCAGCCTCGTTATGACCGAGCCGTCGATAACAGACGAGATCGATCACGACATCCTTGTGGAAGCGCTGGCGATATTGCATTGCGAGACGCGCCACGAACACCACAGCCTCGGGGTCATCGCCGTTGACATGGAAAATCGGCGCCTCGAGCATCTTGGCGACGTCCGAGCAGTACATTGTCGAACGCATGTCCTCGGGGCGCGAGGTGGTGAAACCCACCTGATTGTTGACCACGATGTGCAGCGTACCGCCGGTGTAATAGCCACGCGCCTGTGAAAGTTGCATGGTCTCCATGACGACGCCCTGGCCACCGAAGGCGGAGTCGCCGTGGATCAGACAGGGGACTACGCGCTCGCCGAGCGTATCGTTGCGACGCTCCTGACGCGCACGCACCGACCCTTCGACGACCGGGTTCACCACTTCGAGGTGCGATGGATTGAATGCAAGACCCACGTGAACGTTGCCGCCCGGCGTGCGCAAATCGGCCGAGAATCCCTTGTGGTATTTGACGTCGCCCGAGCCCTTGATCTGCGAGGTGTCGTACTTGCCCTCGAACTCCGAGAAGAGCACCGAGGGTGCCTTGCCGAGCACATTGACGAGCACGTTCAAGCGGCCGCGATGCGCCATGCCGATGACGAATTCTTCGACGCCTGCACTACCTGCGGTCTGGATGAGATCATCGAGCAGCGGAATGAGCGAGTCGCCGCCCTCCAGAGAGAAGCGTTTTTGACCAACGTATTTGGTGTGCAGATAGCGCTCGAGACCCTCGGCCGCCGTCAGCTGCCAAAGAATATTCTTGCGCTCCTCGGCCGAGAACACATGATGCATGCGACCGGACTGGAACTGGTCCTGCAGCCACAGACGCTCCTCGGTGTTCGAGACATGCGCAAACTCGGCACCGACCGAACCGCAATACACATGCTCGAGCGTGGCGATGATTTCACGGAGCTTGGCGCGCCCCGGGACATTGTCGACGCGGCTACCGGTCAAGAACGGTGTATCGAGATCGGCCTGAGTGAGCCCGAAGTATGAGAGATCAAGCACGCGTGGACGCTCGCGCTGCATGAGGCCGAGCGGATCGAGCTTGGCGACCAGATGCCCGCGGTTCGCATAGATCTGCACGAGGCGCGACACGGCACCTTGCTTGGCGCCCGCATCACCCTCAAGGGCTGCAGCGACGGCAACCCCGACCTGTCGCGCTGCCTGAGCGCGTGCGGCGATCGCATCCTGAATGGCCCGATGGGACGCCTCGGGTGCGGCGGGTCGCGGCAGCGAGGCGAAGTATTCGCGCCACGCCGGGCTTACCCCGGATGGATCGACCAGATACTGCTCGTAGAGTGATTCGACGTAGTCGGCATTGCTGCCGTAAAGCGGAGAGGTAGCGAGCTGATCGCTGCGCGTGGCGCCCATGCGAAAGAAAACCCCCGAAACTCTGCAAAGAGTCCGCATTCTACCCGAATGAGGCGCCGCGGCGCGGACGGGGATGGCACTTGGGGGTGGCGCCCGCAATCTGTAATGGCGCCCCCGGCCGGAGTTGAACCGACGACCTACCGCTTAGGAGGCGGTCGCTCTATCCACTGAGCTACGGGGGCAAGCCCCAAAGAGGGGTGGAATGGTGGAGCGGAGGAGGATCGAACTCCCGACCTTCGCATTGCGAACGCGACGCTCTCCCAGCTGAGCTACCGCCCCACACGAGGGCGGCGATTCTAGCACCCTGCCGCGCCACGTCGACCCCCCTGCCGCGTCAATATCGCAGCAAGAGCACCGCGGGCGGGTCGAACCGGTTGACTGAGACCAAGTAGAGCCCATCGAACTCGTCCTCATCGAGACGGGTGACGTAGCGTCCGCCAGTTAGGGTCGCCAGCAGTTGCGGGACCGTGTTCGAGTGACCGACCACGAGTACTGTTTGACCACGGTGACGATCAAGCAGACGCGTGGCGAGGTGGTCGATTTCGCGACCCGGATACTCCGCGACTTGTACGTCTAGTCGACGCGCGAGCGGCTCGACCGTCTCGCGCGCACGCCGGGTGTCGCTCACGTAGATCGCGGCGACGCCAGTCTGTGCAAGCAGCGTCGCGAGACGTGCGGCACGTTCGTGACCCGCCGCTGACAATGACGGATCGGTTTGCTCGGTAGATTTTTCGGCATGGCGCAAAACAATCACCGTGGTGGTCCCGCCAAACCAATGCGCCCCGAGCCGAAACGCGGCGAACAGCAGCGCGACCGAGACCACCAGTACGATCGCACCCACCCACAGTGGTGCCAGGAAGGGCCGACGAGCGCGAGTGATTCCGGGGGGCTGCATGCACGAAGAGTGTAGCGCGTCGTTTATATTGTCCGTGTGAATCCGATCGTCTACGCCATCCCGGTGTTCATGCTCACCATCCTCGCCGAGGCTTGGGTGGCGCATCGGCGTGGCATTGCGATCTACGACATCCCGGACGCTTTGACCAGCCTGAATTTCGGCATCCTCAGCCAGGTCGCGGGCGTATTCGTGCGGGTATTCACTTTCGGCATCTACGTCTGGGTTTTCGAGCACTGGCGGCTCACGACCTTGCCGGAGAACTCACTGTGGGTGTGGATCATCGCCCTGCTCGCCTATGATTTCATCTACTACTGGGTACATCGCTTCGGCCACGAAGTGAACTTGATCTGGGCGTCACATCAGGTTCATCACTCCTCGGAGTACTTCAACCTGTCGACCGCCTTGCGCCAGACCTCGACCGGCGCGTTTTTCACCTGGCCTTTTTATCTGCCGATGGCCCTCTGCGGTGTGCCGCCCCTCGTGTTCGGCGCAGTCGCGCTGATCGATCTGCTTTATCAATATTGGGTACACACCGAACTCGTGCGCAAACTCGGCTGGGTCGACCGTGTCTTCGTGACTCCATCGAACCACCGCGTGCATCACGGCCAAAACGATTACTGCATCGATCGCAACTACGGCGGCATCCTCATCCTCTGGGATCGCCTCTTCGGCACCTTCGCCGAAGAGCGTGATACCGAACCGGTCATGTACGGCATCCGCAAGCCCCTCGCGAGCTACAACCCCGTCTGGGGAAACCTGCACCTCTATCGCGACCTCGCGATGAAGTCTTTGAAGGCCGACTCATGGTACACCGCACTCGCGCGCTGGTTCGAACCGCCGGGCGGGCGCGGCGTTGTCCTGCCGCATCTCGATCCGCAAAGCGTGCGCCGTTTCGATACCGGCACCCCACAAGGCGTGCGCCGCTATGCCATCGGGCAGTACGCGCTACTGGCGATCGGCACGACCTGGTTTCTCGCGGCCGCCCCGCAACTTGGGCTCGTCGATCGCCTCGTTGCTGCGGCGCTGATCGTGGTCTCGACACTCGGCATCGGCTGGATGCTGGAAGGACGACGCCATGCGATCGCCTTCGAGCTGCTGCGTTGCACGCTCGTGCTAGGTGTCATCGCACTAAGCTTTGGCGGCGCCTAGCGCTCACCCTCGGGGTCGGGGGATGGGGGGGGGGGGATAACGTCCCCGCTTCGCGGCGCAGGCGCAACTCGCTCGGCGTCACGCCAAATCGTTCGCGAAAAGCCTTGGTGAAGTTTGCCGCCGTCGAATAACCGAGACTGTCACTGATCGCCGCGACCGTCATATCGGTGCGCGCCGCGAATTCATACGCCTGGCGCAGCCGCTCCTCGCGCAGCCAGCCAAATACGGGTTGACCCAGAAACCCCTGGAAAGATTCATTGAGGCGGCGTCGGTTGGTGCCGACCAGACGTGCCAGCTGCTCGAGTGACGGCGGCGTGACGATCGAATCACGCAGGATTTTTTGCGCCGCCGTCACCAGCACTTCATCGAGACTGGTAACGCTCTGCGCCTCCACTGCTGCCGAAGTCTCGGCGGCATCGGCGAGCGCACTGCGCCGACGAGCGGCGAGCTCGAGATGTACACCGACTCGCGCCAACACCTCTTCGGCGGCGAAGGGCTTGGTGATGAAATCGACGCCGCCTGCCGCAAAGCCTTCGAGTCGCTCGCCAAGATCCGTGGCCGCGGTCAAAAATATCACCGGTATCGCTGCTGTCTGCGGGTTGGCCTTGAGACGACGACACACGGTGTAGCCGTCCATGCGCGGCATGCGGATATCGAGCAAGATCAGACCGGGCTGTAATACCAGTGCCTGCTGATAACCGCGCTCTCCGTCACGAGCCACCGAAAATCGCAGATCACGCAGCGTCATCAACTCCATGAGCACACGCAGATCAACGAGCGAATCGTCGATGATGAGAACATCGGCGCGCGAGGCCATCACGGTGGACTCGGCTCGGCAAGGTGATTGAGCGTCACGAAATCAAGATCGGTGGCCGCCTCCTCCACCCGATCGGCAAAAACAGCACATTCGGGCACGCGATGCCGCAATCTTTGGGCCCACTCGACGATCGCCGTCAACTCGCCGAACTCGATCATCTCCTGCAACTCGGCGAGTTCCGCTGAACCCGGCCGCAGCAACGGCGCCGTTGGCGGCGTACTCACCGGCGCGCTCGCACGGATCCAGGTCAGTCCCAACAGATTGCCGAGGATATGCAAAAATCCAGCGTGATCGAGCGGCTTGAGAAAACAGGCGGCGAAGCGTCGCTCCGCGGGCCAGAAATCCGGCGGCGACGGCGGCGCCGCAGAGATCAGAGCACAGGGAACTGTCGCTTCGAGGGCATGCACGCCTTCCAGCACCTTCCAGCCGTCACCTTCAGGCATGAACTGATCCGTCACTACGACATCGTAGCGTGCCCCACCGCGCAACATGCCCACCGCCTCATTGCCGCCCTCGGCCTCATCCACCTCGAAGCCGACCGCGCGCAGCAAGCCCGTGACGATGGCGCGGCTTCCGACCTCGTCATCGACCACGAGGACCCGGCGCCGCGCACCCTCGTAGCCAATCACCTCACGCGGGTCGTCCGCGGGTGATGACCGCTCCGCAGGTCGACCCTCGACCTCCTCGGCCAAAATGGAAAATTCGATTGTGGTGCCGCGCCCAAGCGCACTCTCGAGCGACAGCTCTCCGCCCATGAGCCCGACCAATTGTCGTGCCACGGCGAGCCCCATACCCGCACCCTTGCCGCCATACCGGGCGCCGCGACCGACACGCTCGAAAGGCTCGAAAATCTTTGCCTGGTACTCCTGCGCAATACCCTCACCGGTATCCGCAATCGCGAAATGGATTCGCCAGCACCGAGCGCCAACAGATTCGAGTCGGTAATCGAGCCGAATCATCCCATCCTGCGTGTGACGGGCAGCATTGGAGAGCAGGTTGTCGAGCACCTGTCGAAGACGGCCCGCATCGAGCCGCAGCTCGGTCGGGCACGCCTTCTCCACGGTCGAGAGATCGCGCAGCTCGAAACGATTGCGATTGCGTATCGCCAGCACGCGCGCAACCGTGTCGATCGAGGCCACGAAGTCAGGTAGCGAAACCGGCTCCTTGCGTAAGTGCAACGCACCGGACACACCGCGTGCGTAATCGAGGATCTCGTCCACCATGCCGAGGAGGTGCCGCCCGCTCTGCAGAATGCTCTTGAGTTCCAGTGATTCCGGACCGCCCGACTCGCCGTTGCGCCGCTCGGGTCGCATCAGCAATTGAGTATTGCCGAGGATAGTGTCGAGCGGCGTGCGCAACTCGTGACTCATGCGTGCGAGAAACGAGATCTGCGCGGCGGCGACCGTCTGCGCACTCGACAACTCGCGTTGAACCTGTCGTACGCGCTCGACGATCGCCATCATCACCAGCGTCGACACAACCATCGTGGCGATAGGCGAGATCAGCTCCTCGGTGAGCGTCGGCGGCAACCGCAGCATCGCGGACGGCAGCCGCAGCACACCGACCGTGCCCATGATCACGAAAACCATGACCACCCAATACCCGGTTTTCTCACCAAGTTGTGCGGTCCGCCAACTCGACCAAGCAAGCAGCAAGATGAGCGGTATGGCAAGTACTGACCAAAGCGTGGTGCCCACGCGGTAGTCGATGAAAATCGTGTAAATCATGGCGAGCAGCACGATGCCGGCCAGACCCTTTAACAGCCGATCACGGCGCGGCGCCGGCTGTTCCGCCACGATCACGCGATCGACAAAACCGAAAAAACCGAGCAAGGAACACATTCCCCCAATGACCGTCATAGTGACCGGGAACGGCAGCGTCTCGGGCCAAAAGTAACGCATCATGAAGCCCGTACGCGTCGTCTCGATGATTGTTTCGCCAAGTAATCCGAGGCACAACATGGCGTAGTGAGGCTCGCGTGTGATCAGCGACATCAGCAGTGAAAACAGGATCACCAGCATCAGGGTGCCAACCGACAGCGCGAGCCAAATATCCGTCTCGATGCGGTGATTCCGATAGGCCGCCGGCGCCCAGAGTGAGGTATCCAAGACCATCAGCGTAGTGGTCTGTACCCGGATCAAGATATCCGTGTTGTCGCCGGGTGCGATGCTGACCGGCAGCACGCCGTAGCGTTGGGCGTTGTCGCTGCGCGTTGCCAGCGGTACGTCAAGGCCCACCGCATGAACACGCCAAGCGCCGTCCGCAGTGCGATACTGCAATTGCACTTCGGACAGCCGTTGATGGCCGACCTCAACCCAGCGTTCGACAGGTTCCGCCGAAGAATTGCTCAGTCTTAACCTCAACCATGCAGCGCGCGCTTCGAAACCCGGTCGGGCGTCCGCCGAGGTGAGTGGAGCCCAACGACAGGTCTCCGGCCCCAACTGCTCGCGGCGTAGGTCACGGGGCGTTAAACACCACTCGATGCGCTCGGTCACGATCAGCCGATCGCTCACCGCGATCACATCCGTCGTCGCAAAAGATGGCCGACCGAAACCTGCGGCCAGCAAAAGCCCCCCGACCAAGCACCAACGGAAACACGCCCTCATGACGATCGCGAGTGAACCGTATTTCATTGCAATCTTGGATCGGTAATGCATCCGAAACGGAACTGTCGGTGCGGCGAGCAATGTGAAGTGTGCGGCAGGAAATGATGGTACCGATCGGCCTCGCGGACAATCCCTCACATGAACACGCATAACACCGACAACGACACCCTGACCCACGACCCCGTGACGACGCTGCGGGCCGTACCCCGACGCACCCGCCCTGCCTCGGCGCTCGCCGTTGAAGAGGAACTCTCGGCCATGCACCAATCTGCCCTGCGGATCCGCGGTGTGCTCCATCTGCTGCACGAGACGCTGCAGAGTGGCAATGGCATCAGCGCCAAGTGGGCGCCGGCGGTCTGCGCGCTGATCGATTCTGCCGAAAAAGATCTGATGACCGTCGACAAGTCGATCGACACTCTGGTGGACGCCCACTTGGAACGACACCGCCGCTGAGCCCGTCACGGGGATGGGATGGGCGGACGGCGGATCGGTTAGTCTGCCGATCCATGTCTAATGCTCCTCGTCGTTGGCATCGGGCGCTGCTAGGCGTCGGTGCCGCAGTAATCGTCATCGGCCTGTTGCTCTACGGCCTGCGCGGTCCTATCGCCCTGCGCCTCGCCGAGCGCCAGATCGATCAGCTCGCCGCGCTCGCCGATCCGCTCGGCGCACTCCCCGATGGCCTGCATGTCGGCTTGTGCGGTACAGGCTCGCCCATGGTCGACGCCCGTCACGGTGGACCCTGCACGGTGGTGATCGCAGGTCGACGGATGTTCATCTTCGACGCTGGACCGGGCAGCGCGGCCGTGCTCTCGCGCATGCGCTTGAACCCCGGGCAGATTGAGGCCGTGTTCCTCACCCACTTTCACTCCGATCACATCGGCGGGCTCGCCGACCTCGTACTGCAGCGCTGGGTGGCTGCCTCGTCGCCGGAACCGCTACCGATTTTCGGACCACCCGGGGTCACGCGGGTGATCGACGGACTGGCCGAGGCCTTTGCGGCGGATCACGACTATCGCGTCCTGCACCATGGCGAGGCCATCGTGCCGCCGGCCGGTGGTCGCGGCCTCGCGCGGCAGTTCACGCTGGGTGCCGACGGCCGCGCGCTCCTCATCGACACGCCGGAACTACAGTTGGTCGCGTTTGAGGTGGATCATGGACCCGTGAAGCCCGCCGTGGGTTATCGCATTGCCTACAAGGGACGTACGGTGGTGCTGAGCGGCGACACGGTCGCGAGCGCCGCGGTCGAGCGCGAATCTCAAGGCGTCGACCTGCTGATCCACGAAGGCCTGTCACCGAGACTCGTGAAACTCATGGAGAGCGGCTTCGCCAAGCACGCACGCCTTTCTTACGCACAAGTCATGGCCGATATCCGCAACTATCACACCGCACCCGAAGACGCTGCGGCCATCGCCGCGCGCGCCGGCGTGAAAATGCTGGTGTTCAACCATATCGTGCCGCCGCTGCCGGTGGATGCGCTCGAATCCGCGTTCCTCGGCGAGGCTCGAGAGCGCTTTGACGGTCCGATTCGGGTCGGCGTCGATGGCGACTGGTTCACCCTGCCCGCCGGTTCGACGGCCATTGTCGATCGCCGCTGACTGCGACGCACGCACGCCGTGAGCCTCCCGTGAGCAATCTGCGCAGCACACTCGGACGTACGGTAGCCCGTCTCGTCACGAGCGAGCGACGCCAAAGATTGCAACGCAATCTTTACGCCGTGCATCGACGGCTCGCAGCCCGACCCGCGGTGGTGCATTACTTTCACCAGTTCGACGATCCCTACAGCCAGCTCGCCGCCACGCAACTCGAAGCGCTGCAGCAACGGTATCGCATCACGCTGCGCTGTCACCCCGTGCCGCCCCCCGACGAACGGGCTGCGCCGCAGGCCGCGGCGCTCGCAGTCTGGTCGCAGCGGGATGCCGCGCGCTGGGCGGGTCACTTCGGGCTTGCCATGGCGAGCACCAACGAATCACCCCAGATTGCCGCCGACTCACCCGCCGATCGCGAGCGCGGCCGACGACTGCGCGAGCGGCTCGGCCATTATCTCGGGGCGATGTTTTATTTTGAAGGCGAGTGGTACTGGGGGCTCGATCGCCTGCACTATCTCGAGGCGCGACTCTGCGCCGCAGGACTCGCCTGCGTTGCAACGGATGCGGCGATCCGACCGCTGTTCCCGCCGCCCGCGCTGCAGTGGCGACATGTGCCACCCGCAACCACTCGACCTATCCTGCATTTCTTTTGTTCATTGCGCAGCCCGTACACCTGGCTTGCCGTTGATCGCGTCTGCCGACTCGCCGAGCACTACGGGGCTGAACTGCGCATCGATTACCTGCTGCCGATGGTCATGCGTGGCTTGCCAGTGCCTTGGATCAAGCGTCGATACATTCTGCTCGACACCAAGCGCGAGGCCACGCGTCTCGGTCTGCCCTTCGGCGACATCGTAGATCCAGTGGGCCGGCCCACCGAACGCGGCCTTGCCGTGCTGCAGCAGGCCATCGAACTCGGTTGCGGCGAGGCGTTTCTGCACTCTTTTCTGCGTGGTGCATTCGCCGAAGGCATCGATGCAGGCTCCGCCGCGGGGATGGCCTTGCTTGCCGAGCGCGCCGGACTCGCCGCTCGCGATGTCGAGCACGCACTTGCCAGCACGCATTGGCGCGAGATCGCCGAGGGTCATCGTACGGACCTCGCGGGTCATGGCCTCTGGGGCGTACCGGCATTCCGAGTCGAAGGATTCCCGGCGGTGTGGGGACAAGATAGGCTCTGGATGGTGGAAGAGGACCTGATCACCGTGCTGCTGCGCGGTACGCAACCCGCTCGGGGCGCCTGATGCAAGCGAACCGCATGACAAAGATTTTGCTGGCGACGCTCGCTCTCGCTGCGTTGCTGCTGATCGGCTTTCGCGCACTGGGCGGCAGCTTCGGCCTCTCGCTGCTCTTTGTGCGGTACGTGATGCGCGAGGACAGCGCGCCCTATCGCGACGTCGCGTGGCAGCAGGGACCGGCGAGCGCCCCGGCGTCACTGCGCCCCGAAAATCCCGTCGCGCCGCGCCAGCCGAACATCGTGCTGATCGTGGTGGACGATTTGGGCTATGCCGATCTCACGGCACACGGCCCAGGGCTCGCAGACGGTCGTGTGCCCACCCCGAGCATCGACAGCATTGCCCGAGGCGGCGTGAATTTCGCGGTGGGCTATTCCGCCAACGCGACCTGTGCGCCTTCGCGCGCCGCGATCATGACCGGCCGCTACCCCACGCGCTCGGGCTACGAGTACACACCCACTGCGCCGCGCTTCATGAAGATCGTGACTTCGGCGCCGCGCGGCAAGGAGGCGGAGGGTCGGGCGCTTTATTTTGCCGAGCGCGAGCGCAGTCAATTGCCGTTCGAGCAGATGGGCCTGCCGACCGGCGAGATCACGCTCGGCCAGCTGCTGCAAGGCGCGGGCTATCACACGGTGCACATCGGCAAATGGCACCTCGGCGAAACACCCGAATTTCGCGCGAGCGCACGGGGCTTCGACGAATCTTTGAGCTTGCAGTACGGCGCCTCGATGTACCTGCCTGAAGATGACCCGCGGGTCGTCAACGCTGCCACCGATCTGAACCCCCTTGATCGCTTCCTCTGGGCTGCAGGCGCCTGGGGCGTGCGTTACAACGACGGCGAGGTCTTTCAGCCCGATCGATATCTGACCGACTACTTCACCGATCAGGCAATCGAGGTCATCGACGCCAACCGCCACCGCCCCTTCTTCCTGCATCTCGCCTACAACGCACCGCACACGCCACTGCAGGCCACCCGCGAGGATTACGCGGCATTGCCTTTCATCGAGGATCACACGCTGCGTGTCTATGCGGCGATGATCCGCTCGCTCGATCGGGGCATCGGACGGGTGCTTGCAGCCCTGCGCGAGCGGGGTCTCGAGGACAACACGCTCGTGCTCTTCACGAGTGACAACGGGGCACCGCACTACATCAGTCTCGGTGCACGCAATGCGCCGTTTCGCGGCTGGAAGGCCACCTACTTCGAGGGCGGCATTCGCGTGCCTTTTTTCATGCGCTGGCCCGCCGGGTTGCCACAGGGCAAGACCGTGTCCGGCCCTGCCGTGCACTTCGATCTTTTTGCCACAGCCGCTGCAGCGGCGGGTGCGCCCCTGCCGAGGGATCGGGTGATCGATGGCGTGAATCTTTTGCCCTTCGCGCGAGGCGAGCGCAGCGGCTCACCCCATGAGCGTATTTTTTGGCGTACGGATCGTTATCTGACGCTGCGCGAAGGCGACTGGAAACTGCAATCGACGCAATTACCCCGCACCGATCGCCTGTACGACCTCGCGACCGATCCTCTGGAGCAACGCAATCTCGCGGCGGCACAGGCCGACCGGCTGCGCGCCATGAAGGCAACGCTTGCGCGCTTCGATGAGGAACAGGCTGAACCCCTCTGGCCGTCTCTTGGCGCCATGTACGTGCCGATCGATCGCACCTTGAAAGAAAAGCCGGCAGCGGACGAAGACTACATCTACTTTTCGAACTGAGTACATGAGTCGCCCCCGCGCATGACTAGTGATCGCTACACGCTGTACGGCTGGCACCTCTCCTATTTTTCGGCCAAGGTGCGCTGTTATCTTGCGCACAAGGGCGTGCCATTCGACGACGAAGCGGTCGATCTGTGGACCCTGATGGTCACCATCCGTCGTCGGACCGGCGTAGTGGTGATGCCGGTCCTACATACGCCCGAGGGTGATTGGCTGCAGGACTCAAGCGAGATCATCGACCAACTCGAGCAAAGATTTCTCGAACGCCCGGTGTTGCCCGACACGCCTCGTCAGCGCTTTGCCGCCCTGTTGCTCGAAGCGTGGGCCGATGAATGGTGGATCCCGCTCGCCATGCACACGCGCTGGAGTTACCCCGAAAATTACGCGCTGTTCGAGCGCGAGGCGGGTGAGGCGCTGCTGCCGGGGTGGCCGCGCGCGCTGCAACGACGAGCCGCCGCCGCGATCGCCCAACGGCTGCGCGGCTACTTGCCGGTGGTCGGCGTGCGACCGCAGCAACTGGCGATGATGGATCGCTGGACCCACACCACGCTTGATCTTTTTGAGGCGCACTTTGCTGTCCACCCCTACTTGCTCGGCGCGCGCCCGAGTCTTGCGGACTTTGCCTTTGCCGGGCCGATGTACGCCCACCTCGGGCGCGATCCGTGGCCAAAAAGGGTCTTTATCGAACCGCGCCCAAGATTGCGCGCATGGATCGAGCGCATGGCGAACCCCGCTTGCGACCCCGCGCTCGCCAAGCCCACCGCAACGTGGCTCGCCGATGACTTCATCGCGCCCACGCTCGAGCCAATCATCGCGCTGATCGCAACCGAATTCGGCGAACAGCTGCGCGGCATCGCGCAACAAGTCCGCGATCTCGCCGCGCGCTTTCCGCCCGGCAAACCCCTGCCCCGCGTCCTTGCGGACGTCGAGATGCCAATGGGCGATGGTCGGTTCCGTCGCGCGGCGATGCCCTACTCGCTGTGGATGGCGCAGCGCTACCTCGATGTAGCCGCGGCGCTCGGGGCGCCGGATCGGTCCTTGCTCAAGGACTGGCTCGCAAAAATGGACGCCGCCTCACTTCTGCAACTCGATTTCCCGCGCTTGCGTCGGAACGGCTTGCGCGTCGCGCTCGTCTGATATCCAATTCCGTTCGTTCACGTGTCACGGCTCCGATAATCTTTGGGGCGCACGCTGCAGGAATCCGCCGACATGCCAAACGTCGAACTGACCGTCAACGGAACACGCCACACGCTCGAAGATATCCCCGTCGATATGCCCCTGCTCTGGGTGCTGCGCGATCGCCTCGGTCTCGTCGGCACACGCTTTGGTTGCGGTCTGGCACAGTGCGGCGCTTGTACAGTGCACCTCGATGGCGAGCCGATTCGCGCCTGCTCGGTACCGGCGTCGGTGGTCACCGGGCGGGCCATCACCACCATCGAGGGGCTCGAGCGAGCGGACGGCACGCTGCACGCCGTGCAAAAAGCCTGGGTGGAACTCGATGTCGCCCAATGTGGCTACTGCCAATCCGGGCAGATCATGAGCGCGGTCGCCTTGCTGTCGCGACAACCCAAACCCACCGATGCCGACATCGATGCAGCGATGGCGGGTAATGTTTGCCGCTGCGGCACTTACCTGCGTATTCGCAAGGCCATCCATGCGGCCGCCGCCACCCTGGCCGGAGACAAGGCATGACCACTCATTCTGCATGGCGAATCGAGCGCATCGACCGCCGGGTTTTCCTTCAACTCACCGGTATCGCCAGCGCGGGCCTCGTACTCGGAGTCAGTTCGGCGGAGTCCGCCGAGGGCGGTGGACCTCTGGTGCCCAATGCCTTCGTCGAAATCTCCTCAGCGGGCATCGTGATCTTTGCTACGCAACCCGAGATCGGCCAAGGCGTGAAGACTTCGATCCCGATGATCCTCGCCGAAGAACTCGATGCCGCCTGGGCGGACGTCGAAGTGCGCGTCTCACCCATCGATCAAAAAAAATACGGCATTCAGACCGCCGGCGGCTCCACCGCCACCCCACGCAACTGGAACCCGATGCGCAAGGCGGGCGCCGTGGCACGTGCCATGTTGGTCGAGGCCGCTGCGCGCGCCTGGGGTGTACCGGCGGCCGAATGCAAGACGCGCGACAGCCGCGTTACGCACGCGGCCAGTAACCGCAGCGCGCACTACCGCGAACTCGCGGCCCTCGCCGCAACGCTGCCCGTTCCCGATCCCGAAAGCGTGCGTCTGAAGACGCGAGCCGAATACCGTCTGCTCAATACTCGCGTGCCTGCCGTCGACGGGCGCAAGCTCGTTACGGGTCGCCCGACCTACGCGATCGACGTGCGTGTGACCGACATGCTCTACGCGGCTTATGTAAAGTGCCCGCGCATCGGCGGCCGGGTGCGCTCGGCCAATCTTGATGAGATCAAGCGCGAGCCCGGGGTAGTTGACGCCTTCGTACTCGAGGGCAACGGTGACGTGACCGAGCTGAAGCCCGGAGTGGCGATCGTGGCTCGTGACACCTGGGCCGCCTTCTCCGCCAGACAAAAACTCCGCGTCGAATGGGACGAGAGCGGCGCCTCGAACGATGATTGGTCAAGCGCACTCGCCCGTGCGCGCGAGCTCGCCAAGGCCGATGGCGCCGAGGTTGTGGGCGAACGCGGTGATGTGGCCACGGCCATGCGCACGGCAAAACGCACGCTCGCGAGCGATTTCAGCTATGCCTTCGTCTCGCACGCTCAACTCGAGCCACAAGTCTGCACCGCCTGGGTCAAGGCCGATGGGTCGGTCGAGGTGTGGCCGCCCAGCCAGACGCCGCAGCGCGCGCAGTCCGCCGTCGCCAAGGTGCTGGGCGTACCGGAGACCCAAGTGCTGATTCACCCGCAACGCGTGGGTGGCGGCTTTGGTCGGCGTCTTAACAACGATGTCAGCTGCGAGGCCGCTGCGATCTCGCAGCGCCTCAAGGCGCCGGTCAAACTGCAATGGACCCGCGAAGACGACATGCGCAACGATCTCGTTCGCGCCGGCGGTCTTGTCTCGCTTAAAGGAGCGCTCGATGAGCGCGGTCGCGCTACCGCCTGGCATGCGCATCAAGTCACATTCTCGCCCGACGGTAAGCGCATCGTCGCCGGTGGCACGCTGCGCGCCGAAGAAGACTTCGCGCCGCTCATGCCCAACCTGCGCGTCACGCGCAGCGTTCTGCCCTGGACCTCGCCTTGCGGATTCTGGCGTGCGCCCGGCGCGAGCGTCTTCGCCTTCCCGCTGCAGAGCTTCCTGCATGAAATGTCGGTCGCCGCAGGACGCGATCACCTCGAGTTCCTGCTCGAGTTACTCGGCGAACCCCGCTGGCTACCACCGGCTACACCGGGTGCCCTCAACACGGGACGCGCCGCGGCAGTACTCAAGCTTGCCGCCGAAAAAGCCGGCTGGGGCGCTCGTCGACCCAAAGGCCGCGCGCTGGGTCTCGCCTTTTATTTCAGCCACGCCGCACATGTGGCAGAGGTTGCCGAGGTCAGCGTCGATGCCGCGCGGCGCATCACCGTGCACGCCGTCACGGTGGCCGTGGACGTTGGGCCCATCATCAACCTCAGTGGCGCCGAATCGCAGTGTCAAGGCTCGGTCATCGACGGCCTGAGCGCGATGGCTGCGCAGAAACTCACCTACGTGAATGGCGTGGTCCAGGAAACGAACTTCGATCGTTATCCATTGCGACGCATCGGCAGCGACCCGCGCATCGATATCCATTTCATCGAAAGCGAATACCCGCCCACGGGTCTTGGCGAACCGGTGTTGCCACCCGTGGCACCCGCCGTCTGCAACGCGGTATTCACCGCAACCGGCCAGCGCATCCGCCAATTGCCGATCAGCGAGACAGGTTTCTCGATCTGAGAATGCCAAAGATTTCGCGCAGCTCCTCGATCGACAACTGACCTGGCGCAGAGGCTACAAGCCCCGCAGCGAACGTCATCGACGAACCGAAGAGATGTCCGACCGCCCGGCTCGCCACACCGAGCGATCCCATCGCCATGGTCACGAGTGGCAGGTCGAGCGCATGTCGCGCCTCGCGCGTAACCTCCATCAAGCGCAACACGTCCGACGAATCGACCGGCATCACGGCGATCTTGGCCACATCGGCACCTAGCGACTTGGCGCGCCGCAAGCGCTCGTGCAGCGCAGCGCTTGGCGGCGTCGCGACGAAATCATGCGACGACAGAATGACCTGGGTACCGGACTCTTGCGCCGACCTGACGAGGGGACGCAAAGACTGCTCGTCCGTCGCGAGTTCGAGATCAATGAAATCGAACAAAGTCGAGCATGCCATTTTCTGCACAAGCGCCAACGCGTATCGCTCATCGAGCGTCTGCGGCATGCCGCCCTCACGCACCGAACGCAGGGTGAAGATCAGCGGGACATCACCCAAGGCGCGGCGCAAAGCCAGCGCCGTCTCCGTCACTGTCTCGAGCGAGGCAAGACTCTCGAAATGATCCGCACGCCACTCGAACACATCGGGCTGCTGCGGCAGCAAAGCCCTGATTTCAGCGAGCAGACTCGTGCAAGCAGACCCGACCAGTGGCATGCAAACAGCGGGCGTCTCGCCCTCGCCCAGCCGGCGACCGCGCGCCATCATCGGTTTGAAGGCTGTTGAAGATGCAGTGGACATGCGGGGTTAAAGGCGATTCAGCCGAGCAGATTCAGGAAAGTGGTGATGATGAGCGCATTGCTGAAATCGATGAAGAAAGCCCCGACCAGCGGTGCCACCAGAAAAGCCCGCGGCGCAGGACCGAAGCGCTCGACGATCGTACGCATCACCGCCATCGCATTCGCGGTGGTACCGAGCATGAATCCCGTGAAGCCACCACTCATCACAGCCGCATCGTAATCGCGACCCATCAGACGAAAGACGACCCACCAACAGAAGATCGCCACCATCGTGACCTGCAGCACCAGATTGACGATCAGCGGCAAAGCCAGCGACGCGAGTTCCCAGAGCTTGAGGTTCATCAGCGCAATAGTCAGGAACAAGGTCAGACACACGGCGCCCGTCTGGGATGTCACGGCCTCGGGCAACCGTATCCAGCCGGTCGCATCGTCGATATTGCGGATCAACGCACCCACCAGCATCGCGCCCACGTAACCCGGCAAGGTCAGCCCTGCAGACACAAAACCTGCACTCACAAAACTGCCTAGCGCCATGGCCACGAATAGCACTGTTAGCCCGCGCAGGATCTCGCGAATCCCGGTCTCCTCGTTGTCAGAAGACGTCTGGGCGGCCGAACTTGCGGCCTGCGGGGGCTGCCGCTGCGGCGCCAGCACAACGGTGCCGCTGCGCAGCACGGGCTCGCGCGCACCGAAGCCCGCTTCGCCCGCGTGTTTTTCGAGCAGACGCGTCGCAATCGGACCACCGGCAAGCCCGCCGAGCACGATCCCCGCCATCGCTGCGGCAATCGCCAAACTCTCCGCGGCCTCGACGCCAGCGGCCGCAAACTGGGGTGCGAACGCCAAGGCCGTGGCGGGGCCACCCGCGAGTGCCGTCGAACTCATCAGCACGCCCATCAAAGGATGCTCGCCGAAGGCAACCGCCACGCCGATACCGACGAGGCTTTGCATCACTGCCAGAAAACTCGCCAGCGCAAGAAACAGCAGGGCTTGCCCGGAGCCTGCCCGCAGCAACGAAAGACTCGCGCTGAAACCGATCGAAGTGAAAAACGCGATCATCAGGGTGCTTTGCAGACTGGTGTCGAATTTGACCTCGGCCAGCTCGGCTTCATGCGCGAGCGCTACCAAGAGCGCGATCAGCAAGCCGCCCACAACCGCCGCAGGCACGTTGTAGCGCGCCAGAACGCGAACCCGACCCACGATGAAAAACCCCGCCGCCAGCGCGAGCCCGGCGACCGCGAACGTCCGGATGAGATCCAATTCGAACATGGCGGTACCCTAGCACGTCAGCGTCAAGACGCTGATAAGCATCAATGCTTCGGCTTCATATGCCGATGCGCCTTGCCATCGTGGGCGTGCATCGCGCCCCGCTCGACGCTGACCAGATTCAGTTGCCCGTGTCGCACACCGCGCTCGGCGATGAGCAAGTCGGCGAAGCGGCGTACGGCATCTACTCGCCCCTTCAGGATCAGACTCTCGATGCAGTTCTCATGATCGAGATGCGCGTGCGTGGTCGAGATGGTCAACTCGTGATGTTCGTGCTGCAGGCGCGTTAGCCGCTCGGCGAGCTCGCGCTCGTGATGGTTGTACACATAGGACAGCGCGGCGATGCAATGACCCTTTGAGTCGCTCCCAGCGCGCGTTTGCAGGTGCGAGCGCAGCAGATCGCGCACGGCCTCGCTGCGCGTCGTATAGCCGCGCTCGGCGATCCAGCGATCAAAGGCTTCGGCCAGATCTTTGCCCAGAGAAATCGTGAACCGCTCCATGGAAAATCTCCCGACATATCAGCCGCGAAAAACCAGCCAAAAATTGGCACGAAATGCCGATCAACCCACTCGGCTTGCCAGCACCTTGTCGATGGCATTGCCATCCATATCGACGATTTCGAATCGCCACCCCGCCCAGATCACGCTATCGCCTTCCTTGGGAACCGCGTCATGTAACAACAAGAACATTCCGCTGAGCGAGGAGTACTGATCACGCTCTTCCTCGGGCAGCTGCCTGATATCTAGCATGTCCTTCAGCTCGTGAATGGGCACCGTACCCTCAAGCAACCAGCTGCCATCCGCACGCATCGTGCCCCAGGACATCACCTGCCCCGCTTGGGTGAACTGCCCTGTGATCGCCTCGAGCAGATCCTGCATGGTGACGATCCCGAGGACCCCGCCGTATTCATCGATCACGAATGCCATCTTCGAGGTCGATTTCTGCAGTTGTGTCAGCAGATCGAGTGCCGAGCTCGACTCCGGCACGAACGATGGCTCATCAAGCAATTCTTCGAGCGACTTACCATCACTCTCGACCAAGCTGTGCACCAAGACCTTCGTGCGTAACACGCCAATGACGTGTTCCCAATTCTCCCGGACCACCGGAAAGCGAGCATGCCCAACGGTAGAGATGATCTTGAGGTTCTCATTCAGGGGTACCGTGGCATCCAGAAACACCACATCCGTAATCGGCACCATCAGCGAAACCAGTTTGCGCTCATCAAGTCGGAACAAATTCTGCATCATCGTCCGCTCTTCCGATTCGAGCACGCCTGATTCCGCCCCCTCCTTGAGCACCGAGTAGATTTCTTCCTCCGTGACCTCTGACTCGCGCTTTTCCGGAATCCGCAGCACCCGCAGCAGGATCTCGGTTGATTTGGACAGCAGGTGAACGAACGGGCGGGTGGCGACCGCGAGCAGCGCGATGGGCCGCGAAATCAGACGGGCCATCAACTCCGGATAGGTCTGTGCGATGCGCTTGGGAATGAGTTCGCCAACGACGATGGCGAAGTAAGTGATCGTGACTACGACAAAGCCCGTCGCAAAATAACTCGCGAAGGTCGGATCGACCCCGGCGTCCTCCAGCAACACCTCGAAAGGACGGGCCAACGTGGCCTCGCCGACGATGCCGCTCAGCACACCGATGGAGGTAATGCCAACCTGCACGGTCGAGAGGAAGCGGTTCGGGTTGTCTGCCAGTTTGAGCGCTTGAGCAGCGCCCGCATCGCCTGCCTCGGCCGCAGACTCTAGCCGGACACGCTTGGCGGTGAGGATGGCGATCTCCGCCATCGCAAAAAGACCATTCAGGACGATCAGTCCGATCAATAAAGCGATTTCCATGACAGCGCCAGCCCGCCCTCCTCGTAACCCGAGACGCGACCATTCTACGTGAATTTCTGTACCAAACCGTGAGGCCAAACCGTGAGGCCAAACCGTTAGGTATGAGCAGCTAACCGTTACGCATCCTGCAGCGCTCGCTGCTTCGCTAGTCTGCGCGCGGTCCACTCAAGAGGTCATCCATGTCATCCCGTACGCGTTTTCCATCACGTTCCACCGTCGCCTTGACGGTGGCCGCCCTATCATCAGCCGCCGTTGCCGCGGATCTGCCGCTCAGTAAGGAACTCGCGGAGGTCGTAGTGACCGGCTCGCGTGGTCAGCCACGCACAGTGCTCTCGAGCCCTACCGCCATCGACGTCATCGGGGGCGAGGAAATCGAGCGTCTTGGCGCCGGATTGCAGTTGCGCGATGTGCTGACGCGACTCGTCCCATCGTTTCAGTCCACCACAGTGGGCAGCTCTTCGTTCAATAGCCTGACTCGTCCTGCCGGATTACGCGGGCTCTCCGGCGTCCACGTACTGGTGCTGGTCAACGGCAAGCGTCGTCACAACAGTTCGATCATCGATTTCAACTCGGGCGCGACTTCGGCGGGCGGCAATCCCGTCGATCTTGATCTCATTCCCTCGAGTGCCATCGAGCGTATCGAGGTACTGCGAGATGGCGCCTCGGCGCAATATGGCTCGGATGCGGTCGCCGGCGTGATCAACGTGATCCTGCGCAACGAGCGCGAGGGTGGCAGCATCAGGCTGGACCTTGGCGAACGCTACGGGCGGGGCGAAAGCGGCAATGATGGCGATACTTATCAGCTCAGCGCCGCGCGAGGCTTCGCGATCGGCGCAGAGGGTGCGCTCACCCTCACGCTCGACGCGAAGAAATCGGAGCCGACGATTCGCAACTCGGATGTACCTGGCAGTTTTTACTTTCCGCTGCCTGGAAATGTGCCCGACCCGCGCGAAGCCACCGTCAACCGTCGGACCTACCTTGGCGGCTTACCCGAGATCGAAGAAATCAAGCTTGCGCAAACGTTATCGCTGCCGACGGCATCAGGCGAAATCTATTCCGATGGAACATTCGCATTACGCGAAGCGCGTGTCGGTCAGGCAGGACGCAAGCCAAATACCAATCAAAACATCGTGGCGATCTTTCCGGACGGCTTCACACCGTTCTATACCCTCGAGGAAATCGATTTCCAGCTCACTGGCGGCTTCCGTGCCGACCTCGGTACGTGGAAATTCGACTTGAGTTCGACCTTCGGTCGCAATGACGTCGATAACGGCGCCGACAACACGCTCAACGCCTCGTTGGGCGCAGCCAGCCCGACGTCGTTCGACACCTTCGCCTCGCAATTCGATCAGTGGACCACGAACGTCGATCTGACACGTCGTCTCGAGCTCGCCGCGGGCAGTGCGCTGCAGGTCTCACTCGGTGGCGAATTGCGCCACGAAAGCTACGAAACCCGGCCGCTCGATGTCGACAGCTATCGCAATGGCGGCTACTTCTATCCGGTCGGTACACCCTCGTTGGCTGGCCGTCCCGCGCAAGTGGGAGCCCAGGGCGCCATCGTGGTGACGCCGGAAGATGCTGCAGACATTTCGCGCAAAATCTTCGCAGGCTATGTCGACTTTGCCTGGGATGTATCGGAGCAGCTGCTACTGACCGCCGCAGGCCGCTTCGAGGATTACGACGACAGCTCCGGCAGCGTGGTGTCCGGCAAAGTGAGCGGCCGCTACGAAATCAATGATTGGTTCGCGCTGCGTGGCGCAGTGAGCAACGGTTTTCGCGCCCCCTCGCTCGCGCAACAAGCCTTTGCGCAGACTTCGACCAGCATCAACCTGGTCGGTGGCGTTTACGTTCCTGTGCTAACCAAGGTGGTGAAGACAGGATCGTCGATCGCCAATGCACTCGGCGCCGAGCCTCTCGACCCGGAGCGCTCCATGAACTACAGCGTCGGCTTCACGCTGACGCCGTCTGGCAACCTGTCGATCGCCGTCGATGCCTACCAGATCGATCTTGATGATCGCATCACATTGACCGGCCTGCTCTCTGGCACAGGAATCCGAAATATTTTGATCGCCAACCGCTTCTCGGGTGACCAATCCGTCCGTTTTTTCACCAATGCAGTGGACACGCGCACCACGGGCTTCGATATCGTGGCGAGCCACATCGCAGCCGGGACTCGCTTTGGCGACTTCCGCTCTACCCTCGCCTACAACCGCAACAAGAACGAGATTCGCGCTGTCGCAGCGAACCCCGCGAACCTTGCGGGCCTCGGCTTGACGCTGTTCGATCGTCGCACGCGCGGCTGGTTCACCGAGGGTCCGAAATCGAAATGGGTATTGGGCCTCGACTGGTCAACCGGCCCCTGGTCCGTGCAATGGCAACAGACGCGCTATGACAGCTACCGTGTGCTCGACAACGCCGCCGCCAACGACCAGCGCTTCGGCGCCGACTGGGTCACGGATCTCGAGGTGTCGTGGCGTGCCACCGACAACCTGACGGTGGCTGCGGGCGCGCTGAATGTCTTCGACGAATACCCCGACCGATCCACCGTGACGAACACCATCGGCTTGTCACCCTACGGTGCGGGTCCCTATGGTGCCTACGGCGGCTACTACTACGGACGGCTAGTCTTCAGCTTCTGAGAGCGACTGAAGGGCGGTGCACCACAAGGTGCACCGCCCTTTCTTTGTTAGAAGATCTTTGTCAGAAGCGATAACGCGCACTCAGCGCGATCGACTTCGGTCGGTCGAAGATGCCGTTATAGGCCACACCCGTGTTGCGGGTGATAGTCGTGGCGAGCGGCATCGCACCGGCCGTCTGCAGGATCGTCTCATCGGTCAGGTTGCGACCGACGAGCGCGACTTCCCAACGATCGTCTGCCGAACCGAGGGACACACGCGCACCGAACTTCTCGAAGGAGTCCTGCTTGGTACGCGGATCCAGATTCGCTGAGGCAATGTACGACGAGGAGAAATCGACATTGAGGTTGACGCCGAATTTCAGTGAGTTGCCAATCGGCCGAGCGAAGTCGAAGCCGAGAGTACCACTCCACTCCGGCGTGATCGCATTACGCTGGCCCGTGTAGTCACAGAATCCGTTCGCGCCCGGCGTCTGCTGGAAGTAGCACTGACCACTGGTGAAGTTCTCGAACTCGAAGTCGAGATAGGCCACTGCAGCCGACAGGGTTACGAACTCACCCACGGCCACTCGACCGTCGGCTTCGATGCCCTTGGTGACCGCCTCGGCGGCATTGCGCACATTGAAGTTCAGCGTACCGTCGAAGATATTGACCTGCAGATCTTTGTATTTCGTGTGATACGCAGACACGTGCAACGACACGTCGCTGCGGTTGTAGCGAATGCCCGCCTCGATGTTGTCAGCCGTTTCTTCGTCGAACTTGAACGCGCCCGGACGCGCCACCGTGGTGGACGTCGGCAGGGAGTTCGAGCGTACGTCGAAGCCGCCCGCCTTGGAGCCGCGCGCATAAGTCGCGTACATCATGACGTTATCCGACAGATCGAACTTGAGGTTCGCCATCGGGTTGAACGAGCTCTCGCTGAGATCGCCGGCGATCGAATGCGCCTCGATATTGAGCGCCCGGAATACTGCCTGTACCACCGGAATCGGCGCAGGATTTGCGGCGCCCTTGTTGACCGTGAGCTGCCGACTGCCGTCTTTGGACTCATCATTGAACCGAGCGCCGACGGTAAGCCGCAGACGATCAGAGAGCGCGAACTCGGTCTGCGCAAACGCCGACCACAGGGTCGAATTCTGCGAGTAGAGACGATCATTTGTCGTGTCGCCGATAGCGTTGAAGGGCGGGCCAAAGCCCAAGAAAGTGCGGTTGAACACGACGAGATCGGTCACATCGAGCTCGCTCTTCTGGTAGTACACACCGGCGATGTAGTTGAAGTTGCCGGTGTTGGGCGAAGTGATCCGCAACTCCTGCGAAATCTGCTGGTAATCCTCGCTCTGGTTGGTGCCATCGAGCAGGCTGATCGGCGAGAAGTCGACGTCGATCAATTCCTTGACGCTGTAGTCGAGAAGCCCAGTGACCGATGTCAGCGTGTTCTCACCGAGCGGCACGTCGAGAGTGAGGATGGCGTTGGTGACCTCGTTGTCACTTTCGTAGCCATTGTCCTCGCGTTTGCCGTTGATGGCCGTCTCGACAGCGAGCGGACCGACAAAGGCAGCCGAATAGGAACCGACCGGACCGAACACCTCACGCGGCTGTCCCTGAGTCTTGAAATCGGCGTACTCGAGCTTGAGGTTGCCGCGCACACCGCTCTCGCCACCGAAGTCGATCTGCCCGCGCAGGAAGGACTCATCGAGATTCGGCTCGTTACGCTGCATCTTGGTGTTGTAGACATAGCCATCCATCTCGCGATAGTTGGCCACGAGTCGCGCCCGAACGTTGTCGCTCAGAGGGCCCGATAGCACACCGGTGAAGCGCGTCTCGTCGGCCTCGAGCTCATGCATGATGTCGACCGAGGCTTCAAACTCATCGGTGGGCTTGCGTGTGATCACGCTGACTGCACCGGCAATGGCATTCTTGCCGAACAGTGTCGGCTGTGGTCCACGCAGGACTTCGACGCGCTCAAGGTCCACCAACGGCAAGCGCACGAGCTGATCGCGACCGTAGTAGATGCCATCGACGAACATGGCGACCGATTGCTCAAAACCTTTGTTGTCGCCGGTGGCGATACCGCGGATCGCGATACGGTTGGCCAGCGCCGTCTGCGTGATCTTCAGGTTCGGAATGGAGTACGCCAACTGCTCGAGAGTTGCCGTCCCCTGCTTCTGAATCTGATCGCCCGAGACGACCGTCAGCGAAATCGGCACATCGGCCAGAGATTCGGCGCGCTTTTGCGCCGTCACCACAATCTCTTCGAGTTCGTTGCCGACGGCCACTCCACTGCCGAGCACTGCGGCGGCGACGGCGGCAGAAATCAGACGCTTGTTCATTCGAGTGTCCCCTATTCAAGCACCCCCATCGGGGTGGTGTATTTTTGTTCGATGAACTACCTTCGCCGAAACCGTATCGATTTGCAAGTCACCCCCCTAAGCAGTCGGCCGAATATCCAATGATGTACAAAACCAACAGCTCGATCCGAATCAGCCTCGCCGGCATGTTTTGTCTCGCCGCACTGATGACACATCCCATCGTCGCCAGCGAGTCAACAGCCCGCTTGGCAGCATCCTGCGTCGCCACTGCCGCGCCGGAGGGCGTGACTTTTGAGGGCACACCGAAATGGCGTACCGCGGATGGTCTGCCGCCCCACTGTGAGGTACGCGGGCTTGCGGTCGGCAAAATCCGTTTCGTGATGCGTCTGCCCGCAGAATGGAAAGAACGATTCCTGCTGGCCGGCTGCGGCGGATTCTGCGGCGAGTTGCTGCCTGACAAGTCGGGGCGTGGCAATTCGATCAACGAATCCGTGCGCCGTGGCTACGCCGCCATCAGTCATGATGGCGGACATCAAGCGGCCTCATGGGAAACAGCCTGGGCAAGTGACAGCGAGGCGCTTGAGATCTGGGCGCACAAAGTACTACCCATCATGACGACCGTCGGCGTCGCCATCGCCGAGTCGGTCTATGGCACTGCGCCCCGCTACAAGTATTTCTCGGGCTGCTCGAACGGCGGGCGTCTCGGCATGATGGCCGCGCAACGCTACCCCGGACTCTTCGACGGTATCGCTGCCGGCGCCAGCGTCTTTGATCTGAGCGGTAC
>JBILGD010000037.1:0-21885 GCA_044351225.1 Steroidobacteraceae bacterium | reverse complement strand
CTGCGCTGCTCGCCGCGCGTCGCTTGCATGATCGACTCATCTCCGAACTCGACCTGCGTCGGCAAGATGTCGCGAGCATGTCCGACATGGCGCTGCGCGAGGTGGCTACCCTGATTCTTGAGCCGCTGGTTGAGGCTGAGGCCGCCGACGCGGGACTCGCTGCGCCCGCACTGCTGCGCTCGGTACTCGATGAGGCGCTTGGCCTCGGGCCACTCGAATCTTTGCTCGCCGATGACGACGTACGCGAGATCATGGTGAACGGAGCGAGTACGATTTTTGTCGAGCGGGCGGGGCGTCTCGAACGAGCAACTCTAAGTTTCAGCGGTGAGCTTGCGCTGCGAGGTGTTGTGGAGCGTATTGTCAGCCCGCTCGGTCGTCGCATTGACGATGCGTCACCGATGGTCGATGCGCGACTCCCCGATGGCTCGCGGGTCAATGTCGTGATACCGCCGCTGGCGGTGCATGGCACTTGCGTCACGATCCGGCGTTTTGGGCGTCAACGGATCACGGCCGAGGATCTCGTCCGTCACGGTAGTCTCGATGCGCGCATGCTCGAGTTTCTGGCGGTCTGCGTACGTGATCGCCGCAATGTGCTGGTGTCGGGTGGCACGGGTTCGGGCAAAACCACGCTGCTCAATGTGCTAAGCAGCCTGATTCCTGCGCGCGAGCGAGTGATCACGATCGAGGATGCAGCGGAGTTGGCCTTTCGTCATCCGAACCTCGTCTCCCTCGAGACCAGGCCGCGAAATATCGAAGGTCGCGGCGAGATCAGCATACGCGATCTGGTGCGCAACGCGCTTCGCATGCGCCCCGATCGGATCGTGGTCGGCGAGTGCCGTGGCGGAGAAACGCTGGACATGCTCCAGGCGATGAATACTGGGCACGATGGATCACTCAGCACCGTCCATGCCAACAGTCCGAGAGAACTGCTCTCGCGCCTCGAGGTCATGGTGCTGATGTCGGGAGTCGAGTTGCCGATTTCCGCTATCCGCGAGCAAATCGCCGGCTCGGTACATATCGTGGTGCATCAAGCCCGTTTTCCCTGTGGCGCCCGTCGCATCACTCGCATCACCGAGATCACCGGCGTGGTGGGTGACACGATCCAGATGCAGGACATCTTTCGCTTCGCCGCTACCGCTGCGCCTTCCAGCGAGAATGATGAAGTGTCGGGTGGTCGCTTCATTGCGACCGGGCATGTCCCGCAGTTCTACGAATATCGGGCCCGTGCCGGCGGATCAGTCGACTTGTCGCTCTTTACCCCGGAGCCCGGCGACAACGCCGCTGCGGCATGATGACCGGGGATGTTCTGGCCGCTGCTGCGGCCTTCGCGTTGTTCGCCGCCGTGCTCGGTGCTGTACTGACGGCCGTATTTCGTTGGGGATCCGCGCGACATCGCGATCGCTTGACGCATCTGACACGGGTTGAGCTTGCCGAATTGTTTCTGTTCGTCGACGCCGGCGTGTTCATCCGCATAAACCTTGTCGCGGTGATCATATTACCCCTGCTGGTATTCTTTGTAGCCGGTGTCGTTTCGGCCGTGGTGACGGCACTGTTGGTGTTGATCGCGCCCACTCTCATTTACCGTTGGCTGAAGAGCCGTCGCCGTCTGGCGCTGCAGAGGCAGTTACCTGATATTGCCGACGCGCTTGCTTCGGCGCTGCGGGCCGGTCTCTCGCTCGGCCAAGCGCTCGAGCAGGTCGTCAAGTATCAGCCGCGACCGAGTTCGCAGGAGTTTTCCCTGATGCTGCGCGAGCATCGGCTCGGCTTGCCGCTCGATCGCGCCCTGCAGGGTCTCGCCAGTCGGGCGGCGAGTCGTGATTTTCATTTGCTCGTGGCGACTCTCGGCATCGCGCGTGAGCTCGGCAGTGGTCTCGCCGAGGCGCTCGAACGATTTGCATCGACGGTGCGACGACGTATTGCGCTCGAAGAAAGAATCCGCGCTTTGACGGCGCAGGGTCGCATGCAGGGTTGGATCATGGGTGCACTGCCTGTGTTATTGGCCATCGTACTGACGATGATGGAACCCGAGGCCATGGCAATGCTCTTTTCCAAGCCGGTGGGTTGGGCGGTTTGTGCGGCAGTGCTTGTGCTCGAGATGGTTGGCTTTCTGCTCATCCGCCGAATCGTCAATATCGAGGTCTAGCATGCCAATCGCCGCATGGATCCCGTATCTCGTGGCCGCGCTGCTTGCGGTATCGACCGGGTTTGCGGTCATGGTGCTGGCGCGGGCGACAACCCGCTCGGTGATCCGCTTGCGCACGCCCTCCAAGGCGATCGGACCACAGGTGATCATGTTGCCTCTCTGGATGCGGGTGTGCGCGGCGCTCGTGGCGACTCCCGCAGCGCAGCTTGGACCCATCATGCCCGTGGACCTGCGCGAGTCGTTGCAAGAGCGTTTACGACGCGCCGGACTCGAGGACGAAATCACCCCGCCACAGTTCCTCATGATTGGCGTGGCGCTCGCCTTGGCCACCGCGCTGCTGGCGTATCTCATCGGTGCGCCCTGGTGGCTGGTCATCGTGGTAGCCGCGCTCGCGGGCGCGACGCCGTCGGTATGGTTGGTCGAACTGACCGGCAGACGCCGGGACGAGGTTGTGCGCGAGCTGCCGCTCTATGTGGACATGCTGACGCTCGCGTTGGAGGCGGGCGGCAGTTTGAGCGTGGCGCTGCGCGTGGCGACGGAGCGCTCGCCCGACAGCGTGCTCAGGCGAGCGTTTCTGCGTGTACAGGGCGATCTGCGTGCGGGTCGCTCGCGTGCCGAGGCGCTACGCACGTTGGGCGAACGGCTCGATCTGCCGGCCATGAAACCCTTGGTCGCCGCGCTGATTCAGGCTGATGCCAGCGGCGGGAGCCTTGCGGCGGTGCTACGGGCGCAGTCTGAACAAAGATTGAACGAACGTTTCGCGCGCGCCGAAAAACGCGCCATGGAGGCGCCGGTACGCATGCTCGGGCCGCTGGTTTTGTGCATTTTTCCCTGCACCTTCCTCATCCTCGGCTTCCCGGTCGTCATGCGGTTTTTTGCGGACTGAGTGGTCGATATGCGCGAGCGTATCGGTTCATGCACCTTGCTCGTCAATGGCCGTGCCTGCGGCTTGCGACTCCGACGAGCTGGCACATGGTGGGCGCGATTGATCGGTTTTTGGCCGGCACCGCGGTTCCACGCCGTCGAGGTCATCGAGTTCAGTCGCTGCAAAGCCATTCATACCTTTGCGATGAGCGCGCCACTCGATGTCGCATTCGTGGACGAGCACGGTCGGGTGCTGCGCGTCGTGCACGCACTGCCACCATGGCGCGCCGCCTTCGAACCGCAGGCGCGCGCGGTGTTCGAGTTTCCTGCAGGTGTGGCGCAGGGCTTGGGCGTCGAACCGGGAGCGCGACTCGGCGCATCGACTCGGCAGCGCGGCTCGGCGACGCTGGAGTTCGTGCTGGCGGCCGCGCTCGTGTTGTTGCCGCTCGTCACCGGGATTCTCGAGTTTGCGCAGTTGGCGACCGCGCGGCAGATCCTTGAGCAGGCAACCCACGAGGCAGCGCGGTCGGCGGCGATCAATGTGATGGACGCTGGCGGTCACCCGGACTCCTCGGCCGAGTCGCTTGCGATCAGGTTGTCGCTTGCCCGAGGGCTGTTGCCATTATTCGGCGGACGCTCGCGGGAGCCGAGCCGTCTTGCCGAGATCACGCTCGAAACCATTCGGCCCGATCGCGTGCAAGTATCCATCGACCGTGATCTGCTCGATGCAGTCGACGTCGTGGTCGATCGGGTCGAGGTGACCTATTGCCGCGAGCTTTTCTTTGCACCGGCCAGCTATCTGCTGCCGGAGCTGATGCGTCTGTGGACCGTAGTGCCTTTTGACCGCGTGTGCCTCGAGTCGGGCCGCGTGCCTTTGCGGGTTTCCGCGCCTGCTACGCGCTCTAGGTATCCTTGACGGGCGCCAGAGCGGCCGCTCTCGTCAGGTCTTCACGGATGTCGATGTCGAATTCGGCGCTCGGCATGGGGACACGCGTCACCTCGGCGAGTCGGTGCAGCAGCGGCTTCGCGCCGCGATCGCCTTGCAGCTCACGCAGCCGAGCAAACAGCGTCCGTGGCAGGATGCAGGGCGCGCCGATGTCGCCGGCGTAGTAGGCGGCGGCTGCTGTCTCGGGACGTGCTTGCCAGGCTGCAATCAAAGTATTCAAGTCCGCGGTGCTCACGGCGGGCTGATCCATCAGCATGATCAAGGCGGCGGACGATTCGGCGGGCACGTGACTCACGCCGTATTTGAGGCTTTCGGCGAGTCCGCGATCCCAGGCGGCGTGGATAACGATCTGCGATTCGCGGAGGTCGAGCGTTGCTCGGATGGCGTCGGCCTGCGCACCGAGCACAACGGTGAAGTCTTCGCCAACCACCGCGCGCGCTCGCCGTAGCGCAAGCTCAATGAGCGTCGAGGCATCGAGCCGAGCGAGCGCCTTGGGCGAGCCGAAACGGCTCGCGGCGCCGGCGGCGAGCACCAGCGCGTGCAGTCCGGCCGACGACGACAAGCGCGCCGCGTGTCCGCTGTTCAGCCGCCGCCCGCAGCCTGCAAGGTGGCCTGCGTCGTCGCTGTTTTGGCGGGCAGGCGCGGCGCCTCGTCGAGCACCCAGGTGTTGGTGTCGCGTCGGGCGGGCGAGGGGATCGCGAAGATCACATCGCCCTGTTCGCGAGCTGCCTTGACCGCGGCGAGATCAAGCTTCCAGCCACGGGCCTCGAACTCGTCGAGCTTGTCGCGGTACTGCAGGATGACCTTGTCTGCCGGCATCATCAATTCTTTGGCGCGCGAGGGCGGCGTCAGCGTCGGCTTGACGTTGTTCATCACCTTGATGTCCTGCGAGGCAATGAACATGTTGCGCTCGTTGATTTTCTTGTCGAGCCACTTGTTGATGCGTCGCTTCAGCCAGCCGCCAAGCGGACCCATCTTGCTGGTCTTGAAGAAGCCGATGTTGCGCTGATTCAGCAGAAAAACACGGGTACGGTTTTCGTCGATCGGCGCCTCGAACATGTACTGGTGCATCGCCGTCTTGGGCGAGAAGTTGATGTAGGTCCACATGTGGTTCGGGCCATACGTGCCCGAGCCCGCTTCCATCTTGCCGCCCTTCTTGCGGAACTGGCGCATGATGGGGTTCTTGAGCGGCGGCGCATCAAAGGTGGACAGAAAGCCGTAACCCCAGGGGTTGTTCTGGTGCGGACGCAGTTCAGTCATTAGATACGAATCTTCGCGCTCGCCCTGATAGCCATGCGTCGGATGGACGTATTCGTTGTGCGCAGGATCAAGACCGTTTTCGATCGAGCGCTCGTAGTGGTAGTTGATGTCGAACGTGACTAGCGTCGCGCGCCAATCGTCGGTCTCGTGCTCATCAACCGGCATGATCGGCGGCCGTTGCTCTTCGGGGAGATCGCCGAGAAAAGCGAAAACGATGCCGTACTTTTCCTGCACCGGGTAGGCGTCGACCCTTGCGCGCGGTGGCGGCTTCGTGGCCTTGCCGATCGAGGGAATGCGCGTGCAAACGCCATCGCGATTGAAGCGCCAGCCATGGTAGGGGCATTGCACCGTGCCGTCGTCCTTGCACTTGCCGCCGGAGAGCGAGGCGCCGCGGTGGATGCAGGTGTCGGATAGCACCGCCGGCTTGCCGGCGGAGTCGCGAAACACGACGAGATCATGAGCGAGGATGCGAACTTTTTGCGGGGTTTCGCCGAGATCCTCGGCGCGCACGACCGGATACCAAAAATTGATGTACATCGAGTGGGACTCCGAATCAAAACGACTGCCGGGACCGGGCGGTTTGTACGATATCGTTGACTTGAGCGTAGCGCGGCCGCTCAAAGCCGTCCACACTCCGGACACTCCACGGTGACGTGTGGTACGGCGCGCGCTACTGTTTGGGGGGGCGGCGGCGCCCGAAGCGCAAGCCGGGCGCATCAGACAAATATAGGGGGACGGTCATGACGGGGACGGTTGCGGGAAGCGATTTCGAGGGGCGAGAAGAGCGTCTTGGTCAGGCGGTGTCGTTGGCGATCCGCACGCTCAAGGACTCGATGCCCTACCAGCACGAAATGAACGATGCGCTGGTCAAAATGCATCTGAACTCGGTGCAATTTGCCAAAAACAAAGGCTTGCTGCGCGAATACGTCGCTCACGACGTGCAGGCCATGATGCCCATGCTGATGCGCCTGAAGGCTGAGTTCGAGCGCACCGGGGACCGCGAGATCGCCCTGACGGGGATGTTCGACCGCACGACCTGTTTCTATCAGCTGTGCCTCGATCTCGAGGCCACCCCAGGGCGACGGTCCTTCACCTTCCCGTTCAGTCATGTGCTCGAGATCTCCCGCAAAATCGGCCAGTTCGATCTCACGAACGAAGAAATCCACCAGCATTGGTTGAAAGCGCGTCTGCTTGGTTATGCCGAGGCAATGGGTGTGGCCATCGAGGTCTCCGACATCGATGCAAACGGCAAGGTCACGGTCACCCTGACTTGACCGCTCGGTCACCCTTTTTGCGGGGTGCCCGGGGGCCCACTGGGCGCAAGCTTCTTTTGTCCGCACTATGGACGCATTGGGCGTTGGCGTCGCCCGCGGGCCTCTACGGGGTGTAGAAAAACCTCCGAGCAGCGGGCACATGCTGCCATCGTCCGGGCATCTTTGTTGCCTTTGGGCAACGAAGATGACTCGAAGAAAGTCATCAGAACTGGGGGTCGAAATGTCGAAATACGCCAGAGGACTGCACGGTCTTTGGGTCGCGCCGCTCACTGTTTGTCTCGCCGCACCAACGATGGCGCAGGCACCGGATGAAGGGGTGGGGCTCGAGGAAATCGTCGTCACGGCGCGCAAGCGCGAAGAAAACCTGCAGGATGTACCGATTGCGGTGACCGCGATCAGCGCCGAGACCTTGCAGCGCGAGGGCGTCAAGGATGTGCAGGACATCACCGCGCGTGACCCCAGTCTGAGTTTCGACAAGGGCATCGCGGCCTACGACACGCGTATCGTGATTCGTGGCCTGTCGCCCACCCGTGGTCGTCCGAACGTCGCCACCTTGATCGATGGCATCGACGTGTCGAGCGAAGCCGTCGGCGTGGCCGGTGGCTCCCTGCTGATCAATCCGCGCCTGGTCGATATTTCCCGCGTCGAAGTGGTCAAGGGTCCGCAAAGCGCCCTGTACGGACGCAGTGCGTTCGCCGGAGCGATCTCGTACATCACCGCCGATCCCGACGATGAGGTTTCGGGCAGCGTCGGCGGCGAGTACGCGCAGCACGGTCAGTACGATGTGAAGGCCAGCCTCTCATTGCCGATGAGCGACACGTTTGGCATTCGCCTGAACGGCTACAGTTTTGATGATCGTGGTTATTACAAGAATGTGGCCGGCGGCGAGTATGTCGGCGGCGGCGATGGCATGGGTGGTTCGCTGACCATGAAGTGGGCGCCCAACGAGAGTTACTCGGTCAAGTTGCGCACCGAGCACTCGGATGATCATTTTGATCAACCCGCGCAGGCTGCGGTTCCCTTCAACACGACGGCCATCGTGCCTGCGGCGGCCTCGAGTTGTCGCACTTACGCGATCGCCAATCCCGCGGGTGGCGCGAATCTGGTGGCGCCGGGTCCCGTGCTTGACCCCACCTGCCAGTTCATGGATGCGAATGCCGCCCTGCCTGCCAATACAGTGAATCTCGTCAGCTTGTTCGAGACAGCGACTGGCACCCGTGGCTACTTCAACGACATGAATGTCAATGCATTCCGCGGGCAGATGGTGCGTGCGGGAGCGCTGGGTGTGCGCTACAACAAAGATTTCACCCAGTCGCTCGATAATGGCGTGACGGCGCCGATCTTCCCGGGTACGAACCGCAGAGTGCTGCGTTTCTCGGCGGTGCAGGACTACCAGACCGATTTCGGTACGTTTTCTTTGTTGTCGGGCTATACCAAGGCCAATGTGTCGACCAATCTCGATTTCGACAAGACCAATCTCGTGACGGCGATGCAGACCATCAACACCGACAGCGATACCAAGCAGTACAGTCAGGAGTTCCGCTTTACCTCCGATTTCGATGGGCCGCTGCAGCTCATCGGCGGTTTGCAATACTGGAAAGAAGAGGTCGATCAGTTCGACTCGAACAATACCGTGTTCGGCTCGGGTGTCGCCTGTCCGCTCGCGAGCGGCCCGCCGTTCACGGCGCCGCCGCTGCCGCCCACGTTTGCGCGGAGCTATGCCTGCGTGAACAACTCGAACATCGTGCCGGCGTTTGCGCGCTACACCTACACCGAAACGAGCGTTGCCCCGTACATGGATGACGTGCTGCGTGCGCGCGTGCCGTCATTGGTGTCCCGTGATGTCGAGCACAAGTCGGTCTATCTCGAGTTCGAGTGGGATCTGAGCGACTCGGTACGTCTCATCGGTGAGGCGCGATACATCGACGAAGACAATACGGTGGGTGGCCCGGTCACCGCCGGCAATCAGGGCCCTGGCACGGTCATTCTTTGTGGTGCCACGGGCGATTGTCGTAGTGCCGCGAGTATTCCGTATGCGCCGCAGCCCGGTCTGCCGGCGACCTTTGCCGGCGCGCCGCAATTGCGGGTGGCTTCCTTCACGCGCAACGATTCCTACGTGACGCCCAAGGGGACGATCCAGTGGCGTGCGTCGGAGGATCTCAACACTTACGCCTCGTATTCGGTGGGCAAGAAGCCGGGCGGTTTCGCCACGCTGACCATTGGCGCCTTCGGTCTCGCCTCGCGTGATGACGTCGAGTACGAGCCCGAGCAGGTCAAGGTCTATGAGCTCGGTGCGAAGTGGACCTCTGCAAATCGTCGTCTGCAGATCAACGGTGCGGCGTTCCTGCAGGACTTCACTGACAAGCAGGTCAGTACGCAGGTGATCATCGGCAATACACTCGGCAACCGTATCACCAACGCCGAGGGTGGCGAGTTGAAGGGCATCGAACTCGTAGGCAGCTGGCGTGCGACCGAAAACCTGACCATCGGCGCGGGCCTGACACACTTCTTCACCTACGAGTTCACCAACTACAAGACGCTCTCGGGTGGTGCCGCGGAGATCGCCCGCGTCGGCAATTGCGCGCCGGTTACCACGGTGGTGGTCGAATCGGGCGTCAACAGGGCGCGTGCGACCTGCCTCGTCAATCGCACCGGCAACAAGTTCGAGGACGTGCCTGAGACGGCGGCGGCGCTTAACTTCAGCTATCGCAAGCCCTTCGGTGACGACTCGTTCTGGTTCTTCGATGTCGACACAAGCTATGCCGGCAAGCGGTTCATCGAAGACGACAACACCATCTGGCTCGAGGCCTACACCAACGTCGATCTGCGCTTTGGCATGGGGAACGAGCGCTGGGAGGCCGTACTGTTCGTGAACAATGCCACGGACGACGACAAGATCCGTTCGGCGGGCACTGGGCCGGGTAACGCGCTCGCCACGATCCGTCTGTCGCAGACGATCGGTGCGGTCGGCGCGTTGGTCCCGGCCAACATGCGTAATCCTTTCGGTGCATCGCCGGTGGGTCTGCGCATTCCGACGCAGGTGTTCGCCAATATGCCTGACCCGCGAACGGTGGGTCTGCGAGTGAACTACAAGTTCTGATGGGCAAGTTCTGATGAGCTTGTCGAGACGCGAGTGGCTCGGGGGCTCGCTCGTTCTGGGTGCCGCGACGATGAGCGGTTTCTCGAGCGGGCTGCCCGAGGCCGACGCGGCGACGCGCCGCGAGCTGCCGGATTTTGCTGATCCTGCGGTGAATCTGCGCAACATCGTGCGTGTGCAGGGCAGCCTCCGCGAAGAGGACGTTCCGTGGTGGTTCACGGGCGTCATCTTTGCGGTTCGGGGCGACAACGAGACACCGCGTCCGCTGGTTCGCTTCGAGGGCATGGAGATCTATTGGTTCGCGCATACCCCGACGGGATTCATGCTCGGTGGTCACACGGTGACGTTTTTCCGCGACGTCGAGACGCATGAGTATCTGCGCGAGTTTCGCAACCCCTGGACCGGCAAGATCGAAGAGGTCAAGCCGGCGGTGCAGGGTGGCAATCTCGGGTTCAACTATTCGACCGACGGCATCTGGCCGGTGCGACTGAACGGCAGTCCGATCGGCGAGCCGCGTCGGGCGCCGCTGCGTCTGCAGTGGCACGCCATCGGCAGCCATGTCTGGCTACAGCACCAGACGGTCTATCCGCCCGGGATGCCGCCGATGCATGGCCAGCGACAGACCTTGTTCGCACGTCGGGAGGATTTTCTTGATTCCCGGCTCGATGCTTTGCCGACGACGTTTTCTTCGACTGTTTTCATGGGCTGGCTCAAATGGATGGACATGAAAGACCAGCCGGGTCATGTCATTTGGCACGCCTCGGGTGCGAAGCTGCGCAATATCGGCGAGTTGCCGCGCGAATATCTTGAACGCGCGCAGCGCGAGCACCCGGAGCGCATGAGTGCGCGACCCGCGCCGCAGTCACCGACGACGGCTGGAGGCTGAGCGCCGGGAACTTGGTCGTCTAGAACTTGGCCGGCTAGATGATGAACCTCTGGAGGCGGCTTGATCGGCTGCCGCGGTGCTGGCTTGCGACGGCGTGTTGGTCTTGATCCTCGAGCGCGAGGGGCGCCCCGCTTTGCGCAGCAAAGCCATGGCGGCTGACCAACCTTCCTCGCTGGCCAGATCGAGTCCGTTGTAGTCGGGCGCGAGTCGGGCGCGCATCGCGAGGTAGGCGGCAGCGGCATGCAACACGAAAGCGCGGGCGAGCGCCGCCTCTCCGGTCATCGACCCGGTATTCAGTAGCAGACCCTCGTGCGCGCGACCGATTTCGCGGCGGATCTCGCGCATCGAGTTGCCGAGGGTTCCGGGGTGTGACATCTCGGCTAGCAAGACCTGAATTGCCCACGGATGCTCGCGCAGCATGGTGGCGTAATCCACAAGAATCTCTGCAATTCGCTGACCGCGCGGCAAGGCGGCAAGCTCGGCGACGAGCCGACGCTCGCGTTCGCCGAGGCCGATAGGATCGCGACGTTCCTGCGACCACGCGGTCGCGAGTCCCTGCAGGTCGCCAAAGTATCGATAGAGCAATTGCTTGCCTACGCCCGCGGTGTCGAGCACCGCGTTGACGCCGACTTGGCCTGCGCCGTGGCGCGAAAGTAGGGTCTCGAAGGCGTCGAGCAATGCCTTGCGGCTGGCGGGAGTACGGCGGGGCATGCGGTGACGTTACGGTGCGCGATACGGACAGCGCAACCTGTACAAATGTTGGACTTGCCACCACTGCCACTCCAACGCGTTGACTGATCGGTCACATTTGTAGCAGTCTCGGCTTGGGGCGGCGGATCACTCGGGAGGTAGTCCGCCGTTTTAATAATAACGATCGTGATTCGGGGGTCTTAACAATGATCAAGTCCCATGGACTTTTGCGACGCTTTGCCGTTGCGGTAAGTGGCGGCATGGCCGTGGTGCTCGCTCTGCCTGCGCAGGCCAACACCGAGATGGGTCTCGAGGAAGTGGTGGTCACGGCGCGCAAGCGTGAGGAGAATCTGCAGGACGTTTCGATGTCGATCACCGCGATTCCCGCGGCCGAAATCGAGAAACTCGGTTTGCAGGACGTCGAGGACATCGCGCGACTCGACGCCTCGCTGATTTATGACAAAGGCTATTCCGCCACCGATAACCGTATCTCGATTCGCGGACTCTCGCCGACGCGTGGGCGTGTCAATGTCGCGATCCTCGTCGATGGCATAGACACCTCGAGCGAGAGTATTTCTTTTGGTGGTGGCTCGCTGCTCGCCACCAACCGCTTGCTCGATCTGCAGGCCGTCGAGATCGTCAAAGGTCCGCAATCGGCGTTGTACGGGCGCAGCGCATTTGCCGGTGCCGTGCAGTACGTCACCAAGGACCCGGCCAGAGTGGAGGAGGGCAAGATCAGCGGTTCCTACGGTGATTACGGCCGGTACGACCTTTCAGGCTCGTGGAGCGGTCCGTTGTCCGACACGTTTGGTGTTCGGGTCAATGCCGTGTATTGGAATCAGGACGGGATCCACACCAACATCGTGACCGGACGCAAGGTTGGCGACGGTGACGGTTGGGGTATCGCACTCACCGGCAAGTGGGCGCCAAGCGACACGATGAGCGCCAAGGTACGTGTGGAGTATGCCGACGATCGCTATGGGCAGTTTCCCACGGCGCAATTGCCGATCAATCTCGTCAGTGTTCGCCCGACTGCGGGTTCACAATGTTTGACGGTGGGTAGCGGCACCGCGGTCGCGGCCGTGGGCGGTCGCTGCCCGACCGGCAGTCAGCGCGTCTATTCCGGGACCACCGTGTTGCCGCCCGGGTTCGCACTGCCGCCCGGCTCGGGAAATCCCGCATACCCCGGTACTTTCTTTGGCAGCAACCACGTCTACTCGTCGGTCGGTCTCGTGCCGGCGGCGAGTCAACTCGCCGTCAAGCTCGACCCTAACCCTTACACGGGCAAGGACTATGAGGGCAGTAATCGCGAGGTGCTGCGTACCTCGGCCGTGCTCAACTGGGATTTGGAGCAGGGGTCGATCACTTCGTTGACCGGGTACACGGACGCGTACTTCAGTTTTGATGAGGACGGCGATTTTGACTCCGGCGTGGTCAATGGCGTTGATCGTGCCTCGCGCGCCGCACGGTTCGATAACGAAAACGACACCACCCAATTCAGTCAGGAGTTGCGCTACCGCTCGGATTTCGACGGTGCCTTCAACTTCATGGGTGGCGTGCTCTATTGGCAGGAAAAGGCGGCGCAGACCACGCGTTCGATCAATATTTTCTGCCTGCCGCCAGTACCGGCGAACACGTTCTTTCCGGGGCAGCCGCCGATCGCGGCGAGTTGCACGCAGGGCGGCCGGGCACTGACCGCCAATCAGGTGATGACGCAGATGACGCCGATTCCGCGACTCAATTCGCGCGAGATCGAGCACACCTCGATGTTCGGCATGCTCGAGTTCGACGTGTCCGAGCGAATCAAGCTCTCGCTCGAGGGTCGCTACGCGGATGAAACGGAAACGGTGGTGGGCGTCACTTGCGCGGCGAGTCTGACTACCCCGGGCGCGGGACCGCCGGGGACGCCGCCCGTCGCCTGCCAGGACCCCAGCTTTCCGGGGTTCCAGGTGTTCGGACCGTCGATCAATTATCTCTATCCGTTCTTCAATCCCTTTGCGCCGTCTGCGCCGGGTTCGGGCGTGCGACAGGCGCCCGGGACGCAAGTCGAAGTCGATAGCTCACACAGCTACTTCGCGCCGCGTGCCACGATGGAGTTTCGCAGCAACGAGAATGCGCTGTATTACCTGACTTGGGCTCGTGGCGTGAAGCCGGGTGGTATCTCGACGGTCACCGCTGGCTCGTGGCAAGACGCTGACTACGACGGCGCGTACGACGAGTTCAAGTTCAAGGACGAGAGGATCGAGGAATACGAGATAGGTGCCAAGTTGCAGTCGTCGGACGGTCGTCTGCGCTTCAATCCGGCGATGTTCCTGATCCGATACGACGACAAACAGACCGGCGCTCAGCTGATCACGCCCTCCGGTATCGCCGTCGGCCGCTTGCTGAACGCCGGCAAGGCCAAAGTCGAGGGCCTCGAGCTCGATACGCAGTGGGCGCCGAGCGAAAACTGGCTGCTCGGGCTCAACTACTCATTCCTGCGCACCGAGTTCACGGACTTCCCGTTCACCTCGGCTTCGGCGACCGATGCCGTGCGGGCCAATAGCTGCGGCCGCGAGTTCAACACGGCAGCGAACGCCCGTCTGTGCTATTTCAACCTGCGTGGCAATTCGCTCGAGCGTGCGCCGAAACATTCGGTGGTGGGTCTTGCGCGCTGGTCGAGCGCCGTGGGCGATCTGTTGGGGGGCACGGGCGTGCGCTTCTTCGTCGAAGGCGATATGCAGTACCAGTCGAAGCGCTACCTCGAGTTCTTCAATCGAGTGGAACTCGACAGCTACACGATCGGAAATGTTCGCGTCGGTCTGACATCCGACAAATGGGATGTGTTGATCTATGCCAACAACATCACCGACGATGACACCGTGCAGGGCGGATCGGCCAATCCTGGCGATGTGGCGCAGTCGCTTGCCGACCCCTCCAACTTCTCCCCCGCCAACACCTCCGGTGTGAGCTTGCCGGATCCGCGGATCGTGGGTATCCGTTTCAGCTATCGCTTCGGCGGCAACTGATCGACCGGATAGGCAAGGGGGCTGCGACCACGCGTGGGTCGCAGCCCTTTTCCTTTTTTTCGTAGTACCCTCTGGCGTCTAAGATTGTCGGCAGAAAAACGCTGACGGACGGGGGTGGATCATGTCGATGTTGTCGTGCGCCGGTTTTCGCGGCGCTTGTCTGGTGCTGCTGCTGTCGTTGCCGGATATGGCGCTGCTGGCTGCGACGGCGCCGATCCAGTTTCGCGATGAAGCCGAGGCGCGAGGTGTTCGTGACCTCGCGATCAACTCCACCGGGCCGACTTTCGGCGATTACGATGGCGACGGCGATCTCGACATTTTCGTCCCTGTCGAAGATTTGGCGCCGGGTCTTGCCGACCGATTGTTCGAAAACGATGGGGCAGGGCGCTTCACGGACGTGGCGGCTGCGCGGGGTGTACAGAATCCGGGTGGCATGAGCCGTGGCGCGGTGTTCTGCGATCTCGACAACGACGGTGACCTTGATTTGCTCGCTGCGAACATGCCGCCGGGTCAAGCCCGTGTCCGCCACGTACCGACCACGCTGTTCCGCAATCAATTGCGCGAGACGGGCGTTGCGTCTTTCGTGGACGTCACGCGCGAGGCCGGTCTGATGCGCGCAGGCAACGCCGAGGACGCGAAAATCGGTGGTATCGGTGATACCGCGGGAGGCGTCGGTTGTGCGGATTACGACGGGGACGGCGACCTCGACATCTTTTGGAAGAATACCGATGCGGATATCGACAATGCCTTGTTTCGCAACGAGGGTAATTGGCGTTTCACCGATGTGACGAGCGCAGCGGGCGCTGCGCTGCAGGGCAAGCTCAAAGATTCCAACGCACAAGGCTCGCCCAATTTCATCGATTTCGATCAGGACGGCTGGGTCGATCTGCTGGTGACCAATGAGCGCGACAGCAAGGTCTTGCTGCGCAATCGTGGTGATGGCACGTTCGAGGACATCACGCGGGCGCGCCGGGCGCCGAATGCATTGCCATTCATCAATCCGGGCTACGCGCAGGGGGCCTGTATCGCGGATTTCGATCACGATGGTGACATGGATGTGTTCTTGCCGATGGCAGACCAGTCCGGGCGCATGATCATGAATCGCTTGCGCGAGACGGGCAGCCTGTCGTTCGAGGATGTGACGGCCCGCTCTGGCGCCGGCGTCATTCGCGGAGCGCGCGGTTGTGTCGCGGCGGATTTCGACAACGACGGGCACGTTGATCTGTATCTCAACAACGGCGGACCCTCCAACATCCTGATCAATGATGTCATTGCGGACTTTCCGCCTTTCGTGCAGTTCTATATCGCCTGGGAGCAGGCTGAGAACACGCTGCTGCGCAATCGCGGCGATGGCACGTTCGTCGATGTCACGCGTGGTTCGGGCGCCGAGGGGCTCGGGATCGGGTCGGGTGTCGGCGCAGCGGATCTGAATGGTGATGGGTTCGTCGACCTGTTCGTGACCAATCGGACCTACTACGCCATGGGCAAACAGGTCAGTCCGATCGCCGGTCAGAATCGACTCTTCGTCAATCGCGGCAATGCCAACGCCTGGATCAAGGTGGCTTTGCAAGGGACGCGCAGCAACCGCGATGCGTTTGGCGCGAGAATCAAGGTGGTTGCCGGCGATCTGGTCCAATATCACGAACTGCAGAGTGCGCATGGCTACAACTCGACCAACGATCGGGTGGTGACCTTCGGCTTGGGTGCGCGCAAGGCGGTTGATCGAATCGAGATCATCTGGCCGTCGGGCGCGGTGCAGGTCATCGACTCCCCGGCGATCCGTCAGGTTCACCGAATCGTTGAAGCAGTGAGCGCGGAGTCGTCTCAGTGAGGGTTGACGAAAAGAGGCTTGCCGACGGACTGATGCTGATCGATGGCGAGATGACCGCCGGCGACGGTGGTACGAACGGTCAGTGGATCGAGTCTCATGATCCGGCGACACTGGAGCCCACCGGTCGAGTGCCGGCAGCGACGGCGAACGACGTCGATCGAGCGGTGAAGGCCGCGGCGCAGGCGCAGCTTGGGTGGGCAAAGAAATCGGTCTGGGAGCGTGCGGCAGTCTTGCGTGGGCTCGCGGCGGCTATTCGCGCCCGCGGTGCCGAAATCCTGGCTCTCGAGGCGCGCGACACCGGCAACACGCTCGCCAAGCTTCAAGCCGATGTGCAAATCGCTGCGGGCTATCTTGAATACTTTGCCGGACTCGGTTCTGAACTGAAGGGCGAGACCGTGCCCGCCTCGGCGCAGGGCCTGCATTTCACGCTGCGCGAACCCTATGGGGTCGTGGCACGCATCGTGCCGTTCAATCACCCCTTCATGTTTGCCGCCGCGCATTTGGCCGCGCCGCTCATGGCGGGCAATGCCGTGGTGGTGAAGACGCCCGAGACGAGTCCGCTCACTGGTTCGCTGTTGGGCGAACTCTGTCGCGACACGCTGCCGAAAGGGCTCGTCAACATCGTGCATGGGTTTGGCGCGCCAGCGGGCGATGCGTTAGTGCGACATCCGCTCGTGCGACGTATCGGGTTCACGGGGTCCGTGGCGACGGGCCTTGCGATCCAGCGCGCTGCCGCGAGCGACGCGGTCAAGCATGTCACGCTCGAACTTGGCGGCAAGAATCCCTTCATCGTTTTTCCGGATGCCGATCTCGAGCGCGTGATCGACATGGCGGTTGCGGGGATGAATTTTTCCTGGGCAGGACAATCGTGCGGGTCGACCAGTCGATTGCTGCTGCATGAGTCGATCCATGACCGGGTGGTGGAGGGGGTCGCGGCGCGTATGGCGGCATTGCGGCTCGGTAGTCCGCTCGATCTGGCCTCGGAAATGGGACCGGTCAATTCGGCGCGTCAACACGCGCGGGTGATGGACTTCATCAATGGTGCGCGCGCCGAAGGTGCACGCCTCGTGACCGGCGGGCGGCGGCCACCCGGCGAGCGTTTTTCAAAAGGCTACTGGGTCGAGCCCACGCTTTTTGCAGAGGTGCAGCCCGCGATGCGCATCGCACGCGAAGAAATCTTTGGCCCGGTGGTGTGCGCGCTGCGTTGGCGGACCGAGGATGAGGCGGTCGCGCTGGCGAACGACAGCGACTACGGCTTGACGGCGGCGGTCTGGACGCAGGATCTGCCGGTGGCGCTGCGTATGCTGCGCTCGCTGCAAGCCGGTACCGTGTGGATCAATATGGCCGGTCAGCACTTCGTGGGTACGCCCTTCGGTGGCTGGAAGGACAGCGGGCTTGGCGGCGAGGAATGTCTCGAGGAACTGCTCAGCTATTCGCAGGTGAAGGCGGTGCACGCGTTCCCTTGAATGACTTCCACAACAGCCAGGCGGCGATCGGGTTGGCGAGCAGCGAGGTGATGGCCATCGACCAGCCGATCTTCTGTTCATCGGCAAAGACGAAGTCGGTGGTGAAGCCGACCATGAATGGGCCGAGCGTCGCGCCAACCAGCACAAGCGAGAGCTGGTAGAACGCCCCGAACTGTGCACGCATCCGATCCGGGGTGATCGACTGTACGTAGGCACCGGCAGGGCCGGTGGCGGCACTGCCAAAGAAAAAGAGGAAAAAGATCACTGCGGCATGGCCTAGCATGCTCGGCATGAACGGAGCGACGATACCCGGCAACACGAGGCCAAAACCGCAGCCGCAGAGCACGCGCAGCTTGGCCCTGGAATCGCCGCGCGATTCGAGTCGATCGGAGAGCAGTCCGCCGGCGAACGCGCCGAGCAGACCACCGACCAGCGCGACCGTGCCGATGGTGGTCGCGGCCGCGGTAATGCTTTCGCCGTACTGTCGCTGATAGAGCGCCGGAGTCCAGGTCATGACGGCGAACGCGCTGATCGAGGTCGTGCCGTAACCGGCAAACAGATAGCCGTAGCGGTGCAGGTTGGCCTTGAAGTGCGCGAGTACCTCGGCAAAAGTGGCGGGAGTCGTGTTCTTGGGTCTTGCCGGTTCGCGGACGAGCAGCATCAGCAGCGCGACCGGAAGTCCCAGAATGCCGACGAGAAACATCACGAGTCGCCAGCCGCCGAGTTCGCCAAGCAGCGGGATGGCGATGGGGCCCAGCGAGAACACCCAGCCGATCATCGCGCCGCCGAGCAGGAAGGCGATCCCGGTGCCGGCGGTCACGCCGGCACTGAAGACGCCGATGGCGAGCGCCAGCCGCTGCGGTGGGAAGTAGCCGGCGAGCATTGAATAGGCGGATGGCGACAGCGTCGCCTCGCCGACCCCCACGCCGACCCGGTAGACAAATAGCTGCGTGAATGTCTTGGCGGTCCCGGCGAGCGCGGTCATCGAACACCAGAGCGTGATCCCGGCGGTGATGATCCACTTGCGGCTGTATCGGTCAGCCCAGCGGGCGATGACGAGCCCCATGCCGCAGTAGAAGATCGCAAAGGCGGCGCCCGCGAGCAGACTGAACGCCGTGTCCGAGATGCCGAGCTCAGCCTTGATCGGCTGCACCAGGAGCGACAGGATCAGTCGATCGATGAACGAGACGCAGTTGGCGAGTGCCAGCACGACGACCACGAACCACGCGTAGGCCGGATGGTACGCGGTCACCGCGGCGGTCGTGGGGTTGGCGGCTGGGCTGGTCGAGGTGGTCAAGAGCGCGTTTCTCGATTTGCTTGCACAGGCGAGCGGAGTATATCTGGCTACGGGCGATGGGAGGCCAAAGGGTTTAGGGAAGGCGAGTCGCGGGAGAGGCAGACTGATGCGCTGGGTCAAAACATTCCTGAAGGTGAGCGTATTCGTGCTGGCGGCACTGGTGTTGCTGCTGTTAATCGGCGCCTGGGTGTATCGCGATGTGCCCGCGACCGAGGTGGAGGCCCAATGGGCGCAGCCCCCGTCGAGGTTTGTCATGCTCGATGGTGTGCGAGTGCATTACCGGGACGAGGGATCGGGTCCCGTCGTCGTCCTGCTGCACGCCAATTACGCGAGTCTCTTCATGTGGGAGCCTTGGGTGGCTGCGCTGCGTGATCGCTATCGCGTGATTCGCATCGACCTGCCGGCGCATGGTCTGACCGGCCCAGAACCCTCCGGAAACTACACGCTCGAGAGGATTCAAGGATTGTTCGAACGCTTCGTCGATGAGCGCGGGCTAAAGCGTTTCACGGTCATCGGTACCTCGATTGGTGGCACGGTGGCGATGCGCTACACGGCGGATCACCCGGAGCGTATCGAGCGTTTGGTGCTGATCAGTCCGGGCTCACTCGAGGCACGGGTACGCGGTCGAACCACGCCCGCCGAGTTGCCGCGCGCTGCGGACATCCTGGGTTATGTCCTGCCCAAGTCGTTCACGCGTTTCATGCTGACCAACGACTACGGGGATCCGGCGCGCGTCTCGGACGCCGTGGTCGACGAGTGGTACGCGATGTGGATGCGCGAGGGTAATCGCCTCGCGATGCTGAACCTGCTGCGGCAGTACGTTTCGGGCGGCGTCGAGGACAAGATTCGCGCGGTGTCGGTACCGGTCTTGTTGATGTGGGGCGAGAAGAATCGTCGTGTGCCGCTGGCGCTGGCCTACGAGACGCGCGACTTGCTGGTGAACTCACCGCAAATAGAGCTCGAGGTTTTGCCCGGCATCGGCCACATGCTCGTGCAGGAGGCGCCCGAGGAGAGTGCGCAGATCATTCGCCGCTACCTTGACAGGGCGCAGCTGCGCTGAGGTTTGGCGAGCGCGATCAGAAGCGCGCGGGACGCTTCTCGATGAAAGCGCGAGCACCCTCGAGAAATTCCGCTGAGGAAAAACTCTCGTCGTAATAGCGGCGCGAGTCGGCTGTTTCGGCGAGAACGCCAGCGCTGATCATGTTGACGACGGCCTTGGCGGCCCGTACCGAGTTGCCGGCGTTGCCGGCAATCTCGTGGGCCAGCGACAGCGCACGCTGTTCGATGGCGTCGGCCGGCACTATTTCGTTGATCAACCCTATTTCCAAGGCTTCCGGGGCGAGAATTCGGCGACCGGTAAAAAGTATTTCTTTGGTGCGCGATGGCCCGACGAGATCGAGCAGACGCTTGGTGTCGGCGAGGCTGTACGCGAGCCCGAGTTTGGCGGGCGGAATGGCGAAGAACGCATCCGGTGTGGCGAGGCGCAGGTCGCAAGTCAGCGTCAGGCCGCAGCCGCCGCCCGTGCAAGCGCCGCGAATGACGGCGACCGTCGGCATCGGCAATCGCTCCCAGGCGACCTGCGCATCGAGCACCGCATCCTGCATGATCTTCATGCGCGGCGGGTCGGCGAGGCTCTGCTGCATCTCGATGATGTCGGCGCCGGCGCTGAAGGCCTGCTCGCCGGCGCCGCTGATCAGCACGACTTTCAGTGCGGAGTCCTCGGAGAGTCTAGCGGCGATCGTCTTCAGGTCCTGCCACATCGCGCTCGAGATGGCATTGCGTTTGTCGGGTCGGTTGATGACCACCCGCGCGACCGGCGGGTGGATGTCCGTAAGAAGGTCGCTCATGCGATCATGTTAGCAGTCAGCAGAGGAGACTGTGTCGATGGCGATGTATCCGGATCTGCAAGGCAAAGTGGCGATCGTGACGGGCTCGGGCCGACCGCGGGGTCTCGGTGAGGCCATGGTCAAGCGACTCGCGGCCGAGGGTTGTCGAGTGGTGGTGAGTGATCTTGGCGCGCCGCAGGGTGAGGCGATGCCGGCGAGTGCGATCGGTTCGAACAGCGAGATGGAGCAGATCGTCGCGCAGATTCGTGCCGCGGGAGGCGAGGCGATCGGCATTGCCTGCAACGTGCTCGATGAGGCCGACGTGGCGGGTCTCGTCGCCAAGACCGTAGCGCATTACGGTCGACTCGACATCATGGTGAACAACGCCGGCATTGGCTACATCATGAAACCCATTGTCGAGATGACGCAGGCGGATTGGGATGCTGTGCTGGGCGTGAATCTGCGCGGGGCATTCTTTGGCATCAAGCACGCTGCGATCCAGATGCTGGCGCAGCAACAGGGCGGTCGCATCATCAACATCGGCAGTCAGGCCTCGAAGTCCGGGTTCCCGTTCGCCTCGGCCTACACCGCTTCGAAGCATGCGATGGTCGGGCTCACGCGCAGTGCCGCCATCGAACTTGGGCCGCAGGGCATCACGGTCAACACGATCTGCCCGAATCACGTCACGACGGGTCTTGGGGCGTGGCAGAACCAGTTCTTCAGCGCGGCGACCGGTCGCTCCGAAGAAAAATATCTCGCCGACATGCGCGCACGCATTCCGCTCGGACGTCCGGGACTGCAAGAGGACACCGCCAAGGCCTGTGCATTCCTTGCATCGTCTGAAGCGGCCTATATCACCGGCGAAGCGATGAACGTATCGGGTGGCGAGGAGTATCACTGATGAGTTATGTCTGGCCGAACGGCGCGCGACTTGCGTTGTCGATCGTGGTGAATGTCGAAGAGGGCGCCGAGTTCAATATTCAGGACGGCGATAAAGGTCCCGAACCGGTCGATGAACTCGGCATCACGCTGAAGAAACCGGTACGCAACTTCGGCAACGAGAGCAACTACGCCTACGGCATCAATGAAGGCGCGCCGCGCGTGCTCGGTTTGCTGGCGCGGCACAAGGTGCAGGCGACGTTCACGGCCGCTGCGGTGGCGCTGGAGCGGGCGCCGCAGGTGGCTGCGGGCATCATGGAGGGCGGGCACGAGGTCTGCGCGCATGGTTGGCGCTGGGCGCATCAGCTCGGCATGAGCGAAGAGCAGGAGCGCGACTTCATTCGTAAGGCAACTCAAA
>JBILGD010000120.1:0-7608 GCA_044351225.1 Steroidobacteraceae bacterium | reverse complement strand
TTTCTGTTTTACACTACAGCAACGATCAGTGTCGTAATTAAAAAAATCAGAGGGGCACGCAATCATGAAGCTTTTCGTCGCGGTGTTGTCGACTGCTCTTTTCACTCTCGGCTCATTGGCGAGTGCCAGCCCCAAAGGTCTTTCGCCTGAAGGCCAAAAAGCTTCCGCGCCCGACATTGCAATCAATTCGAAAGGCGATATCGCTGTACTTTGGGTCGACCGGTCACCCCAAGAAAAGCCAGCCGATGGCGCTCACAACCATGACCGACATTTGGCCGTCACGGACGTCTATGTTTCTATTTCCAAGGACGGTGGGAATACTTTCTCCGTACCGACGAAAGTCAACGCCTCATCAGGGGCCGTATGGGGGCAACAAGTCAGTCGCCCGAGAATCGTCGGTACACCCAACGGAACCTGGCATGTCGCGTATTCCGCCAATGACATTCATCCAAAACTGAATAAAACGCTGCTGACCACACATTACACTCGCTCTATTGATGACGGTCGATCGTTCGAAGCGCCAAAGCGACTCTCGTCGGTGACGGACCAGGACATGAGCGACGTCATACACGGCGGGTTTGCGAGTGCCGCTGCGTTTGGAACGATGGCTTCTGCACCTGACGGCACTGTTCATGTGTATTGGATTGACACTCGGCACATGAAGCCCGACAGCGACTCAGGCGCGCTCTACGCAAGCGCTTCACGTGACGACGGGAGAACCTTTACGACTGATAAACAGTTGATTGATACGAGTGTTTGCCCATGCTGCCAATTGACCGCCGTAGCGAACTCGAAGTCAGAGATCGTCATGGGTTCGCGACGAGTAGAACAGGATAGCTACCGTCCTGCGACCGTCATGACGCTATCTCGCTCAGATAATGTCACTCATGAACGCCAGTCCATCGGCGGTGCGCCCTGGCAAATCAACGGATGTCCATTGAAACCAACAGTCGTTGCCGTACAGGACTCGAAGATTTTTGCCGCTTCGCATAACGGTGGCGAAGCCACACCCGGAGTCATTTTCTCCGTATCACATGATGCAGGAAAATCATTCAAGCTCCACGGTATCGTTCATCCAAGCGCAGCGGTGTCTGATGCGCCCACAATCGCCGTCAACGGGACACGTGTTTTACTCGCATGGCACGCCAAGGTCGGAAGCGCCCCGAGACGGGTGTACTACCGATTTTATAGTCTGACGGGCGAACCGATGGGAGATATAAAAGAGCTCGACTCCAGCCCTGGCGTGTCCCAATTTCCAATCACTGCTGTGAGAGCAGACGGAAGCTTCCAGCTACTCTGGCAACAAACGGATCGCATCTGGGCAAAAACCATTACAGGACCGTGATCGGTAAATTGTCGGCGGCATGCGTCCCGCGGCTCTCCGCCGAGTCACCAGCCAAACCGATTAATGCAGCAGTTTCCGCTGCGGCTCATATTCGGGAGAGACGCTTTGATCTGTAGGCGATGTCATCGATGATCCTTCAATGATCAAGAAAATCGGCTACATGGCACCGATGTTAGTCGCCCTACTGCCAATAGTCGGGTTCATCGTCGGCCAAGAAACGAGAAGTTGGGTGATCACAATCGGTCTCATGCCATTTGTTCTATTTGTCGTCGTCCCGATTCTCGACTGGCTCATCGGGCGTGATCCGTCTAATCCTTCAGTAGCGGCATCTGCAGCACTATCCAAGGATCGTTACTACCGCCTACTGCCCATGCTGTGTCTGCCCGCGTACGTGGTGACTTTATTATTCGGCGCTTGGGTAATTGCCAACGAACCCATGTCTCCGCTCATTATGCTCGGATGGATCGTATCGATCGGGCTGGTGGGCAGCATCGTCGCTATCACTCCGGCACACGAACTGATTCACAGGCCCAACAAGATCGAACCTTTTTTCGGCGGGACCCTTTTAGCCATGGTCTCGTATGGCACTTTCAAGATCGAACATATCGCTGGTCATCACATCGATGTAGCGACTCCACGAGATTTCACGACTGCAAGGATCGATCAGTCGGTCTTCAGGTTCGTCTTTCGGTCGATGACAAATAATCCCGGGCGTGCACTTGAGCTGGAGAGGGCGAGGTGTGTGCAGCGCGGAAAGACATGGCATTGGTATACCAGCGAAAGTGTGGGTTGGGCTGCGGTGTCGCTCGGGTTCTGCGCTATCTGCATGTTGATAGTCGATACCGGATCGCTGCGCGCTCCTTGGGTGGGCGGTATCTATTTTTTTGGGCAATCATTCATTGCTGTAGCGCTGCTGGAAATCGTCAACTACATTGAGCATTACGGATTGACACGGCGCGAATATCATTCAGCCGATGGCTCCATCGAATACGAGCAGGTCAATCATCTGCACTCGTGGAACGCCAACTTCGCGGTGACCAACGCGCTTCTTTTCCAACTGCAACGACATAGTGATCATCACGCATTCGGGTTTAGGCGCTACCAGGCGCTACGCCATCACCCCGATAGTCCGCAGCTGCCAGCCGGCTACGCAACCATGGTGCTGGTCGCGCTGGTACCTCCTTTGTGGTTCCACATCATGAATCCGCGGCTTCCGCGCAGTGACCACCACCCGCCGATAGTCAGCGCTGGCAGCGCATGAAAACTGCTAGCGCATTTGCACTTGGCTGACGATATCTCGCCGACGAATCTATCGGTAACGCGCCGCAACACCCCACCACCCCGCTGCAAGAGCGAGATGCAGAACATCGGCGGGCTGAAGCATCGGGGTCGGCGAGAACGTCGTCGCAAAGCACAGCGAGCCTGCGAGCATGACGAGCGCAGAGACGCCGCTGATCGTGTTGCGCGCTCGGAAAGAGACAAACGCGATGAGCAGGATGGCGCTGAGCGACGTGAGGTTGAGATAGAGCCGTGAACCACTCGCAGTGATGATCGCGGCACCGATGACGGCAGCGAGGATCACAACGACGAAAGCGAGACGCCATTCCGTCACGATGCGCGCCTTTGGTATCGCGATCGCTGCAGCAAGCGACGGAAACGCCGCCACCCCTGCCACCATCGAGACGAACATGTGCGGAGCAGTGTCCGCGTAGAGCCCGGAGAACCGAAGCACACCGAGCCAGGCGGCGGCGGAGACCAACGCTGCCGAAAGTCGCATCAGCGGCGGCAAGGCCGACTGCGAGGCGATGACGAGCGTCACGATACCAAGGATCGTATCGGTGATCGCGAGGGTATTAACGAGTCGTCTCCATCATCTTCGGGTGCAACCACAGACGACCGATGAAACTGAAGAAGATCAGCATGACAGCAGAGTACGCCATGTTCTCCACGAGGGAGAGTTGCGGCTCGAGCACGTATAGCGTCATCAGCATCACGGTGCCGATCACTGTGGAGATAGCACCAACAATCTTCATCGTCGGAGAATAAGGCGTTGCGAACGGGACGAACTCTGCCGCCTTGAAGGGCGGCTCACCGACGGACTGCAGATGAAGCGGCCCGCGAGGCGGCCCAAACACATGCGTGAATTTCTCGCGCCATGAGCGAGCCGCGCCCACGAATCGCGCGATCACGAGGTAATGCTGTATGTTGGCCCAGACGGGGTCCCAACTGCGCAGCGGCTTTCGCACACCATAAATGACTTTCTCATCGGGGCGCTCGTCGGCGTAGGTGCCGAAGAGTTGATCCCAGATACTGAAGATGCCGCCGTAGTTCTTGTCGATGCAGTAGTCGTTCTGTCCATGATGTACCCGATGGTTCGAGGGCGTGATCATGAAACGCTCGAGGATCCCCAGACGACCGACGAGTTGCGTGTGTACCCAGTACTGATAGAGCAGATCGATCAGCGCCACGACGATGAAGATCTTCGTCGGGATACCGAGCAGAGCGAGCGGGAAGTAGAACGCCCATTTGAAGTAAAAGCCGGTCGCCGATTGCCGCAGTGCCGTGGCGAGGTTGAAGTCTTCACTGCTGTGATGGATGACATGCGAGGCCCAGAAGAGATTGACCTCATGTCCCGCGCGGTGCACCCAGTAGTAGCAGAAGTCATAGAGCACGAGGGCGAACACCCACACCCAGATGTTGCTCGCATCCCAAGTGAAGAGACCAAACTGTGCGACCAGAATCGAGTACATGAAGACGCTGAACGCGCCGCCCATGATGTTGATGAACTGACTCACGAGCCCGGCATTGAGCGAGGTGACGGTGTCCTGGAAACGATAAAGATCGCCTCGACCCCGCCAACTCGCTAGGGAGTACTCGATGGCGATCAACAAGAAGAAGACCGGGACGATGTAGAGGTACGGGCTCATCATTTACCAAGCCTAACCGAAATCAGGACTGAACCGGCGGCTTGAAGGCAGCATAAATCATGAAACCGCCGAGCAAGCTGAAGAGCAGGGCACGGTGCCGCATCAGGATCTCTACGTTTGGATCTTCGATCGGAACGCCATACAACGAGACGAGTCGCGCGCTGCCCATCACCCCGGTTAACGGCAGTAAATGGATTACCCCGACCACCACAAGCATCGCTGAAACCAGTCATCGCATAAACACCTGTGACTTCTGCCATGTCGATCGGAGAGGGTGACGACCAGAGCAGTCGGGGTCAATCAAGTCCGACAGTGCTTGCTGCAGTGCGTCGTTGGTCAATGAATTGATTGAAGGCTTCGCGAGCCGCAAAGCTCGTGAACAGCGCGTCATGACCACCGGCAACATCAAGGAAAACAGGCCGCTGACAGTTCTTGCAGGCCTGTACGGCCTGCCTGAAGAGCGGCCACGAGCGCATCTGGATCGCACTATCGTCCAGTCCCTGTACGTATAACGTATCTGCCTTGAACCCCTCGGTGAACGACAATAGTGAGATCTTGCGATATGGCGCAGGGTTGGCCGACGCAAGACCGTAGCGCTGGACCATCAGTCCACACTCCTGGCTGCCCGGCGCGCTGCCGCGCTCCTCCAGTAGGCAGCGATACTCAAAGTCCAGCGGTCCCGGGGCATTGGCGATGACTCCATTTGTCGGGTGCAGCGTGTTCAGTCGAGTTACAACATAGGCACCCTGCGAATGACCGGCCAGAAAGATACGGTTTACGGATACGCCCAGTGCTCTTGAGGCATCGTTCTTCACCCAAAGCAGGGCGGCCTCCGCCTCGCGCAAGCCCTCGCCGATCTCACGGTTCTGCTGGGGGTACGCAACGCTGACCAGAAGCATGTCGTCGCGATATAACAGGCGCTTGAAGTTCTCGAGGGTGTTTTCTGCGGCCGGCACGATTCGATCGTCGAACCATACGGTGGGATGGTAGAGCACAAGTGCATCTTTAACCGCTGCGGGTGGTATGTGGATCACCACCTGCACCGAGACTCCGCCGTAGGTGACGGTGCGGAGGCCTTGCGCAGCTGAAGCCGGAGAACTCACCGGCGGTGGTGTGGCGCTCGCGACCTGAACACCGCCCGATCCTCCTGATCCACCGCAAGCGGCGAGTACAGCCAGTAACGGGAAGCACAACACCAACGATCGTTGACGCATTCGGTAAATCCTCACATCACCTGCGGAGAGTCCTCACTCACTATTTAATGAATTCACACGAAACAGTCCATCGTTTGCAGGTGAAGAAGCGCAAAGATTAAGGAAGACTTCATCCGAGTCGTTGCAGGGACAGCAAATAATTGATGCAGTCGACTGGGAGTAGCGTTCAAAGTTTTCATTGGCGATGTCGCGTGCATCAGCGTGGTAACACCCCTCGACAAAGGCTTGCGATCGGCGAGTCAATATGGATTGTTGACGCGCTTGAGCAAGATCTTCGCGGTCGGTCGTTTTCGTTTAAACGACAGCATTCTTCACGGTATTTGCGAGGAGCCAGATGGATAGCGCTGCGATAACGAGCAGCGTCCCGATTGAGCCGTAAAACCTACCAGCGGAGCGACCTGCACTCGTCGATATACCTTGAGCGTGGGCCACGCGCGCAAGCACCAAAGCGATTCCAAGTACGTGTATGTAAACCGGATCCACACCGGTCTGCTCGAGTAGATAGAGCAATACCAACGCGATCGGCACCGATTCGATGAAATTTCCATGGGCGCGGATTCGCTGTTCCAGCAAAGTATCAACCCCAGCGCCCATACCGATCTTGGTAGCCAGCCTTCGTTGGCTAACGCGTATGTACAGGACGACTAGCAAGAGGCCGCAGAGACCCGCGTAGAGAGACGTAATCATCGGTTTTTCCCCCATTGTTGATTTGTCTTGGAAAGACTTCTATCGATGGTTATCCAGCCAGCTTCGCAACTCCTCAAGACGAGGCAATTCACGCTCGGCGATATTGCGTGGCAGTACAACTTTCACGTCGTTGATGAGGGGCCACGCCGCGCGAATCCCCTCCTCCCGCGCCTTACGCCCTGCCGCAGTCAATAGAACACGCTTCGATCTACCATCTATAGCATCAGGCAATAATCGAATAAATTTCTTTGACTCAAGCCGAGCGAGAGTGCTTGTCAAAGTGCCCCGCGTCACTTGGAGGATTTCGGCGAGCTCCGCGGGAGTCTTGTTATCCCCCATTCGAGCGCAGTGATTGAGTACGGTGAATTGAGCTCCTGTTAGACCGTGAGGCAGAACCCTCTGGAACGCGGTGCTCACGAGCTGATGAATGATGCCGATCTCGACAAAGTATCTGAATAGTAGGTCTTCGTCGGACATCGATGCATAACGCTTCACCTCAGGCGAGGTGTGCTTGGAGCCCGCGTCGCGGGCTCGGTTCGATGTTTTCCGCATAGCCGATACGTGTCCAGCCCGCTTTGATTGGTCCAGTGTTGAAGTTAGTTTAGGCAGCCTTTTTGCCGGTTATAGAGATGATCCGAGGCCTGGGGGCGAGCCCCCAGGCCTCGGGCGCCGGGGGTCGATAGCCGAGGGCGCTGTGCGGTCGAACTCGGTTGTAGTGACATCTCCATTGTTCGATCAGCACCTGTGCTTCACGTAGGGTGTAAAAGAGCTCGCCGTTCAAAAGCTCGTTTCTCAGCTTGCCGTTAAAGCTCTCGCAGTAGCCGTTCTCCCAAGGACTGCCGGGCTGGATGTAGAGGGTCTTCGTACCGAGTCGCCCGAGCCAAGCGCGCAAGCTCTTGGCCACCATCTCCGGGCCATTGTCTGAGCGAATGTGTTCAGGGATGCCTCGCTCGATCATCACGTCGGCCAATACATCGATCACATCGTGAGCGCGGATACGGCGAGCGACGTAGATCGCGAGCGCCTCTTTGGTGAACTCATCGATCAAAGTGAGGATCTTGAGCGGCCTCCCATCGGCGGTCCGATCCATCACGAAGTCCCAACTCCAGACGTGGTTTTTATAGAGCGGCCGCAGCCGTACACACGATCCGTCGGCTAACCAGAGCCGAGCGCGCTTGGGCTGCTTCGGCGGTACCTTCAGCCCCTCCTGCTTCCAGATCCGCTCCACCCGTGAGCGGCTGATCTGCCAGCCCTGCTGCCAGAGCAGGCCCGTCACTTGCCGATACCCATAGCGCCCATACTGCGCAGCGAGCGCAATGATCGATCGCCGCAGCGGCGTCTCGTCGGCTCTGGGCTGCGGGACGTATCTCACGACGGATCTGGCAATGCCCAGCGCCCTGCAGATCTGTCGCTCTGAGTACGCATGCTTTGAGCG
>JBILGD010000119.1:0-7700 GCA_044351225.1 Steroidobacteraceae bacterium | reverse complement strand
GGCGATTTGAGCGGCATGGATTCGCCGGGCTTGGCGAGTTCGGCATATTTTTCGGCGGTGATTTCGCGCAGGAATTCTTCGGTCGAGGCAAGTTGTCGCTTGGCGGCGATCACTGCTGCCGCGGCGCTGTCCCGCGCAGCCTTCGCCTCCTGCACGTCGGTGACCGCGATCAGCCCGACCTCGAAACGCTTCTCGGCTTGTTCGAGTTGGCGCGAGATGGCCTCAAGCGCCGAGGATTGCGCGTCGACGGTGTCCTGTGCGGCGAGCACGTTGAAGTAGGCCTCGGCGACGCGCACGATCAGCTGTTGTTCGGCGGCCTGGAAATCGGCTTCGGCTTGCGCGACCTGGCGGCTCGCGCGCTTGATGGCGACCCAGTTGTCCCAAGAGATCAGGCTCTGGCGCAGATCGAGGCTCCAACGGTCCGTTTCGGGTTCCGAGGTGCTCGAAGAGAGGAAGTTGAGGACCACCGTCTGCCCCGTCGGCAGGCGCTGTTCCTGAGGGAACTGGCCGCTGCTCGTCGTGTCAGCGCGGGTTTTGCTGGCCGACCCGGAAATCTGCGGCAGGATGGCCGCCCAGGCTTGAGGACGTGCCTCGCGGGCCGCACGCCGCAGCGCGTCGGCTTCGCGGATCTGCGGATCGTTGGCGAGCGCGCGCTCGTAGACCGACTTGAGATCCTCGGCCTGTGCCGAGGCGGCGGTCAGCAGCATGCCTAGGGCGAGTACGAGTGCACGCGTCATGTCAAACCTCGATTGGTGTTATATAACACTATAACAGACGACGAGTCCCGCCGCCAAGCAATCCAGCCGTCAGTATGGACGCAGCGACGGATCGATGCGTTCCCCCCAAGCCAGAATTCCGCCGGTCAGATTACTGACCGACCGAAAACCGCGGCTTTCGAGGAAGCGGGCAATCTGCAGACTGCGCCCGCCCGAGCGGCACATGACGATCACCGGTGTATCGGGGTCGAGTTCGCCGAGCCGTGCCGGGACCTCGCCCATGGGGATGTGTCGCGCGAAGTCGACTCGGGAGATCTCGAGCTCGTGCGCTTCGCGCACGTCGATGACCAGCGGGGTTTCGCCGGCGTCGAGGCGGGACTTCAGGGTTTCGACGGAAAGTTCTTGGACCATAGGACGCAGACTATAGAAATTTGCGAGTTTAGAAACGGAACTGTTCGGCGACGGGTGCGCCAACGAGCGGCTGGATGGCGGTCTCGAAAAGCGCTGTGCTGCGCCATTGGTCGGCGGCTACGCGCTCGACGAGTCGGGCTTCCATGATGAGGCCGGAACCCATGACGGCAAACAGTCGCCCACCGATGGCGAGCTGCTGCTGGAAACGCAGGTCGGGCACGGGCAGAGAGCCGGCGAGCACGATCACGTCGTACGCCATGCTGCCCAGCGCTTCTGGCGCGAAGGCGTTGGTCTGCTCGATCGAGACGTTACGCACGCCTGCGTTCTGCAAGTTCTGTCGCGCGCTCGACACCAGGTCTTCGCGCAGCTCGAGGCCACGAACGCTGCAGGCGCTGGCGGCAAGACAGGCGGCGAGATAACCCGAGCCGACGCCCACGAGCAGCACTCGGTCGGTCGGCTTTGGCGCAACCGCCTGAACAATGCGCCCGACAACCTTTGGCGCGAGCATTCGATCGCCGCGCCCGAGCGGGATCTCGAGGTCGGCGAAGGCCAGTTCGGTGTAGGCCGATGGGACAAACATCTCGCGCGGGATGCGATCGAAGATTTCGAGAATTTGCTGGTCGAGCACATCCCAAGCGCGCAGTTGCTGATGGATCATCTGTTCGCGCGCGGCGGCCTTGGCGGCGGCATTCATCGACATGATCGGAGGTACCGGGACTGACTACTGAAGGGCGGGAAAAATACGTGGTTTCGAGGGTACTGCCAAGCGGGGGAACTACGCATCCGGCTCGTGGACTGCGATGTCGGCTATCGCGCCAAGGGCAAACAGGCGGGTGAGAGCAGCGCCGAGCTCGAAGTTCTCGCTCGCGGCGGCGTGCAGCGCCCCGTCCACGGCAGCCTCCAGCGTCTGGCCGCTCGCCAGAGCCTTCCAGAGCGCTGCATCACCCGGCTGCAGGCGATGCACCTCGACGACACCATTGCGACGCAGCACGCCGGCACATTCACCGCCCGCTGCGAGATGCACGATGGCAGGGTGTTCGCCTCGATGTTCGACGAATAGCGTATGGACGGGCCAGGGCGATTCGATCACGCGCAATGCCGGCTGCAAGGTCAGACGCAGACGCGGCCACTCGTGTTGCGGGAATGCGGCCATGGCGTCAGGACCGAGCGCGGGCGCGTCGGCGGCGATCAACGCGCACTGCCAGGCCCATTCGAGGTGTGCGAGATCGAGCAGATATTCATAGGCGGATCCGCGGCTCGCGAGACCGCCGGCGAGGAAGGCGGGAAAGCTCTCGCCGACATGATGCAGATCGCCACTGCGCGAGGGGTTTGCGGCCATGAAATCGAGCGCGAGTCGACCAAAGAATTCGGCGCCGACGATACGCTCGATCAGCGGATATTCGAGAGCGAGGGCCTTGCAGAAATTGGCCCGTCGGTTGTGATGATAGATGACCGCAGGACCGCACGGCGGATCGGGCTCGCGCAGCATCGCCGCGAATTCGCGCTGCAGCGCATCGAGGCGTCGTGGCGAGTCGGGGAATAGGTCCGGTCGTTTCGGTTCGAACTGCGGCGGCTGTTGCCGAACGGGTAGCTCACCGCTGCGCTCGAGCTCTGCGACGATGGCATCGGCACGTGCCGCCTCCGCGAGCAGCACCTCGAGTGCCGGCACGTCGGTGTCCCACTCGATCAGCGTCGGACGCGGCCCGAAACGTCGCACAGCCGTTCGATACAGTTGCCACACGGACTCGCACACCTCGCTTCCGTGCGTGTCGATCAACAGGGGCTTGCCGTCGATCAGGCTCCGTGTGTGACCCGCAAGATGAATCTCGCCGATCGATGCGGGCGGCAACGCAGCGAGAAACTCCTCGGCGTCGAAGCCATGATTGCAGGCGTTGACGTAGAGGTTGTTGAGATCGAGCAGCAAACCGCAGCCGGTGCGACGCAAGAGCGCAGCAAGGAATTCGGCTTCCGGGATTTCGTCTTCGTCGAAGCGCAGGTAACTCGCCAGATGTTCGATCAGCACGCTGCGGCCAAGCGTGTCCTGCACTGCGGCGATCCGCGAGCACACGAGATCCAGCGATTCACGCGTGAAGGGAATCGGCAGCAGATCATTGAAGTGCACGCCATCGGCGGCACCCCAGCAGAGATGTTCGGAGACGAGCTCGGGTTGATGACGATCGATCAGCAACTTGAGGCGGGCGAGATGCCTATGGTCGAGCGGCTCGGAGCTCGCGAGTCCAAGACCGACGCCGTGAATCGACAGCGGATAATCACGATGCAAGTCATCGAGCAGCGCGGGCAGCGCACCGCCGGCAGCAAAATAATTCTCGGCGTGGGCTTCGAGCCATCCGCAGGCGAGCCGACCTTGCAGCCAGTCGGCGTGATGCACGCCCCGCAGGCCGACGCCGGCGCGGTTCGGGACAGCCCTGGTCAGCGCGCCTCCCCCGACCTATGACGCAGCAGCACCACGACCAGCGTAATCACCGTGATCGGGATGACGAAGCCCATCATCACCGCCGAGTAAGTGCCGAGCGCATCGTGAGCCTGGGCAGCGAGGATGAGGTAGGACACATAGGCCACGTAATAGGCAAGGAATACACCGCCCTCCCAGCGAGCGATCTCGCGACCGGTGAGAAATACCGGCAGACAGGCGAGGGCGACGGCCAGCATCACCCAAATGTCGAAATTGATGACGGCGGAGGGCACGAGCAGGCCCGTCGATCCTGCGGCAAGGCCCGAGAGTCCGAGACAGCCAAAGATATTGAAGGTGTTGCTGCCGATCACGTTGCCGACGGCAATATCGCGCTCACCTTTGACGGCGGCCATGATCGAGGTGGCAACTTCTGGCATCGACGTGCCGGCGGCCACGATGGTCAAACCGATCACCACATCGCTCACGCCGAGCGCACTCGCGAACACTACCGCGGAATCCACCAACCACCCGGAACCGACCACGAGCAAAGCAAGCCCGGCGGCGATGAGTCCGAGTTGTGCCGGCAGAGACGCATCCCAGCCGCCTGCGGCGGCGGGTTGCAGCTCGGCGGCATATTCATCGCGCGCGGCTTGTGTTTCGCGGCGCGACTGCACGATCAGAAAGATCGTGTAGGCCACCAACAGTGCAGTCAGCATCGCCCCATCGAGCAGCCCCAGCCGGCCATCGAGCGCAAGCAGCAGCAGCAACAGCGACGCCCCGATCATGATGGGCCCCTCTTGCCGAATGAGCTGAATGTTCACGACCAGCGGGGTGATGAGCGCCGAGAGACCGAGGATGAACAGCACGTTGAAGATGTTGCTGCCGACCACATTGCCCACGGCAATGTCGGTACGGCCGTCGAGCACTGCGCCGAGCGAGACGGCGATCTCCGGGGAACTCGTACCGAAGGCGACGACCGTCAGGCCGACCACCAGCGGCGAGATGCCGAAGGACAGGGCGAGTTTCGACGCGCCCCGCACCAGCACCTCGGCGCCGGCGATCAGTGCCAGCAGTCCTGCGACAAAGATCAGCAGCGTCATCAGCCGCCTGGGGTCAGGCTGCCGCCGACGATGCGCTCACAGGTACCTTTGGGGAGCGAGATCCATTCATTCTTGTCACCGTCGGTCTTTGCTTGACCGGCACAACCGTGGCCGTTGGCACCGCAATCGTTCTTGCCGGCCTTGACGATGCCGTGACATCTCTCGAAGCCTTCCTTCGGGCCCATCGCCTGCGCAGCGCCGAGTGCAACGAGCCCGCCAACGGCGGCGATGATGAGTGCGTGTCGCTTGTCCATGTTGATTGCTCCTTGGGTATCGGATTGCCTATCAAAAAATTAGTTTGGCCGATTACTGGTTGGCAGGTTTCTTCGCGAAGTCGCCTGCCTCGATGATGGTGATGCCATCAGGCTTGATCCAGCGCTTTACCGCTGCGTTGACGTCGGCCACGGTGAGCGCTGCCACACGCTTCTCGAAGTCGGCATCCCACTCGAGCGTACGATCGAGATAGAGATAGCCCGAGAGGCGTCCGACCAGTTCGCGATCCTGCGAGCGACTGACGTTGCGGCTCTGCAGCCAGCCGTTGCGCGCATCGCGCAGTTCGGCCTCCGTGAAGCCTTCGTTCAACATCTTGTCGAGTTCTTCGCGATACGCGGCCAGCAGACGCGCCGAGTTTTCCGGGTTGTAGATCGCGAAGGTGCCGAAGCTGCCCGACTTGTCGAGCGAGTCGGCGCGCAGGAAGGACGACACGCCATAGCTGATGCCTTCCTTCTGGCGGATGCGCACGGCAAGCCGCGAGTTGAGGAAGCCGCCGCCCAGCATGTAGTTGGCGATGACGAGCGCCGGGTAGTCGGCCTCGTCGTCGCGCAACGGCAGGTTGAGCCCGGCGATCATGAAGGCGTTGGCCTTATCCGGCGTCTCGATCTTGCGGGCCGTCGCGGCGATCTCGAAGTGCGGGGTCACCGCGCGTTCGAACGGCACCTTCGACTGCCACCCGGCGAGAATCGCACCGAGCGCGGCGCGCACGGTCATCTCGTCGAAATCTCCGACCACTGCGGCCGTCGCCTTGCCCGCGCCATAGAAATCGGCGTGGAACTTGCGCAAGTCTGCAGCGTTCAGCGCCTTGATCGCTGCCGCCTGCTCATCGAAGCTCCGCGCGCGACGGAAATCATTGGCCGGGTAGGGCGAGGTGATGCGGCCTGCCTCAAGTACGGCGAGCGCCTGCGGATCGCTGCGCTGCTGTTCGATGGCCGCGAGGACCTCATCGCGCAGCTTGGTGAACTCGGCATCCGGGAACACCGGGTTGCGCAGGATGTCGCCGACGATCTCGAGTGTGGGCACGAGGTTCTCGCGGGTCGAGGTCACGTTCACCGTGACCGTCTGTCCGCTGCCACCGATACCGACTGAGGACTTCAGCTTGTCGAGTTCGTCGTTGATCTGCTGCAGCGAGCGGTTCTGGGTGCCGCGGCGCAGCATGGCGGCCGTGATGTCCGCCGTGGTCGACTTGCCCTCGAGCGAAGCGAGGCTGCCGATGCGCAGCGTGAGCGTCGCATTCACCGCGCTGCCGCGGGTCGACTTCGCGAGGAAGCTGTATTCGGCGCCGCCCGGGAAGATTTCGGAGCGCGTGCGCGAAACAATGTTGGCGGGCGATGGATCGAAGACCTCGGCCTGTTTCAGCGCCTGCTTGCCCTGATAATCCTTGAGCACGACAGCCGGATCCGGTGCCTGCGGGATTTCCGCGCGATCGGGCGCGGCCTCGGGAACGAACAGACCCGTGGTGCGATTGGCGGGCTTGAGGTAGGCCGCAGCGACGCGATTGACGTCCGCCGCGGTGACTTTTTCCATCTGGTCACGCGACAGGAACCACAGACGCCAGTCGCCCTTGGCGATGTACTCCGACAGGCCAAGGCCCACGCGGTCGCTGTTGTTGTAGGTCTGCTCGAAGAAGCGCAGGAACTTGTTCCTGGCGCGCTGGACTTCCTCTTCGGTGACAGGTTGGCTCTTCATGCCATCGAGTACCACGAGCATCGTCTGGGTCGCATCGGCGACGGGTTTTTCCTTGAGCACCTCGGCAGCGAAGTAGAGATAGCCTGGATCCTTGAGGCTGAAGGCAAAGCCGCCCACGCCGCTTGCCTTGCCCGTCTCGACGAGCGCCTTGTAGAGCCGGCCCGAGGGTTCATTGGTGAGCACGTCGGCGAGCACCTGTACCGCCGCGAAGTCCTGATGACCGCCGGGCGGGATGTGATAACCCGCCGACGTGACCTGTACGTCGCCGACACGACGTAGCACCACGTGACGCTCGCCGTCCTGCACCGGCTCAACCGTGTAGGTCGGTTGCAGCACCCGCGTCGGGCGCGGAATCTTGCCAAAGAATTCGTTGACCCAGCCTAGCGTCTTGGCTTCATCGAACTTGCCGGCGATGATCAGCACGGCATTGTCCGGCTGGTAGTACTTCTTGTAGAAGGCGCGCAGATTGTCGATGGGTACGCGCTCGATATCGGCACGTGAACCGATGGTCGACTTGCCGTAGTTATGCCAAAGATAAGCGGTCGACATGACACGCTCGAGCAACACGCCACCCGGGTCGTTTTCACCGGATTCGAATTCATTGCGCACCACCGAGAACTCGCTCTGCAGGTCCTTCTCGGCAATGAACGAATTGATCATGCGATCGCTTTCGAGATCGAGCGCCCAGCGCAGGTTGTCATCGGTAGCCGCAAAGGTCTCGAAATAGTTGGTGCGGTCGTACCAGGTGGTGCCGTTCGGCCGCGCACCGCGCGCAGTCAGCTCCTGCGGTATGTTCGGAAAACGCGGCGTGCCCTTGAACACGAGGTGTTCGAGCAGGTGCGCCATGCCGCTCTCCCCGTAGCCTTCGTGACGCGAGCCGACGAGGTAGGTCACATTGACGGTGATCGTCGACTTGGACGGATCCGGGAACAACAGCACTTTCATGCCATTGGCGAGACGGTATTCTGTGATGCCTTCGACCGAGGTGACTTTCTCGGGCTGGGCCTTCGCAGACGGCGCGGGGCGCGCCTTGTTGGCGGCCGCGGCATCGGCGGCGAGGGCGGACGGGACGAACAGGGTCAAGGCGAACGCGGCGAA
>JBILGD010000036.1:0-22235 GCA_044351225.1 Steroidobacteraceae bacterium | reverse complement strand
CGCTCGGCGCCCTGTTGTTCAGCCAATTGTTCAGGCTCGACCGTGGCCTTGAAAAGCTCGCCCTGCAAAAACTCCGGATGATCGGCGACGCGTGCGATATGCGTAATCACGGCCAAGGTACTCGACACCGGCACGCGACGCTCACGCAGCAGCGCGATGGTGTCCTCGTTGATGCCCGCGCGAACCGTGTGCGAGAACCCCTCGATACCCGCTTCGAGGGACTTGCGCGCGCCCTGACCATCGACCACGTGCACCGTAGTGCGGATGCCCGATTCTTTGGCCAGCCGAACGATTGCTGCATAGACATCGTCCGGCAGCACGGGTGCCTTTGGTGCACCGAACGTGCCGAGCTCGTCGTACAGGAACTTCTGGATATCCGGCCGACGCGCAAAATGCGCCTCGAGGGTTGGCCGATCAGCGGCGAAGTCGCCCACCTTGATCGAGAACGGGTTGTCACCGTAACCCTTGGGCACGGTGATATTCGCGCCGGTGGCAAAGATCCGCGGCGCGAGCAGCGTGCCCGCGCGCTCTTCGGCACGCAACCCGAAGATGAAATCCGCGGCATTGCCCTGATCGACGATCGAGGTGACGCCGCTGTAGAGATAGCCGTGCAGTGTCCTGACCGCGAGCTCGCGATCGATACGCACGCCGCCACCCGGCTGCGGAATACGTCCGCCCTGCAAGTGGATGTGGGTATCGATCAGCCCGGGAATCAAAAACTTGCCACGACCATCGATGACCGTGGCGCCGCGCACGCGCGGCGCGCGCGGGTGCACGGCGAACACGCGTCCGTCGCGGACGTGCACGGAGACACCGGCTTGCGCCGGCGCCCCCGTACCATCCAACAAGGTGACATCGCGCACCACGAGGTCGGCAGCGACGGATTCGCCCGTCGCCACCACCCCTGCAGATATCGCGAGCAACGTGCATAGCGCAGTCAGAAACCGCTTGTTAACACTGCGCATACTCACTCCACTTCGCGTTTTTGTGATCGATCAGAACTCGTAGGCGACTCGCACGCCGAAAGTCCGCAACCTTGGCAATACCGCGAACGCGGTTGGCTGCGAGACCGAGGTCGGACCGACGCGGAAATTCGAAGCCGAGCCACGCACGGCCGAGGCCCAGGCCTTGTCGTTGGCGAGGTTTTCGCCGTAAACCTCGATCCGCAGCTCTTCGAGCTCGACGCCCAAGCGCAGGTTCAAACGAGTCTTCGGGTCAATCCAGCTCTGGTTGATTTCATCCACGTAGATACGACCGGTATGCGTCGCCTCACCGCGTACGAACCAGTCACCCGATCGGCCAAACGCCGTCAAGTCATCCCGATAAGTGCTGCTCGCACTAACTTGCGTACCCGGGAATCCAACCGGCGTCTTGCCGGTCGCATCATCGCGGCCGGTCGGCTGCAGGGTAAGCGGGGTAAACAAGCGGCCATACTTCGCACGTACCCGATCGGCGCGCAATGAGGCGTCCCAGTTCGCGGTGATCTGTACATCGACCTCAAGTTCGAGACCATAGATCTCTGCTTCCGACGGAATGACCGCGGGCGCAAAGGCGCCCGGCAACCCGGGACCACAAAGATTGCTTGGACACGGCGTGTTGACCGTATTTTTGAGGTTCTGCCAGTCCATGAAGAACGCCGTCGCCGCATAGCGAACCCGCGGCATCACTTGCTTGATGCCGAGCTCGTAACTGTCGACCTTTTCCACGGGCACATCGAAGGCATAGCCCGGAATCGCGCTGATGGTGCTCTGCAGTGCAGGCGACAACAGCGCGAAGTTGGAATTGGTCGTGCCACGTGTCGCACCACGCGACCACGACAAATAGCTCGTCAGGTCTTCGGTGGGCTTGTAGGTGGCAATCGCACGCGGCAGGAAGTTTTTATAGGTCGAGGAAGTTTGTGTCGCCAAGCCCAGCGAGGTGGTCGCCTCGTCCACCTGATACCGACCCTCGAAGTCGACACCGAACTCCGGCGTCACATCGTAATGCAGCGCGAAGAACCCGGACTTGTATTGCACCTCGCCCTGCCCGCTGTACACCGCGGGCGGCGTGTAGCTGACACGATTGGTCGCATCGAGCACCGAGATCAGGGCGCCGGTACCGCTCAACCCACCCACCGAACGCTGCTCGAACTGATTGGCACCGATCAGCCAGGTGAATCGGCCCGGGCCCGAGCTCACGCGGAAGTCGACGCTACGATCGGTCAAAATATTGGTCGAGACGACATACTGGTTGCCGTTATCGTCGGTGCTCGCGTTGGCCGAGGTTGCAGCCATGCGGCTGTCGGCGGCGGTCACGTTGATCGTGGTACCGCCGGAGAAGGCGTACTCACCCTCGACCGAAGTGCGCTGAAAAATCCCCGCGAGTCCCGCCTCATCGAGATGCGGCGTATCGTTGATGTACGGCAGGCTGCGCGTCAGCAGCGGATTCGACAGATTGTTCTTGAGCACATCGACGACGACATTCGGCGAGTTCGACTTGGCGAAGGCCGGCGGCACCAGCGAAGTCGCCGCGCTGGCTGCCCCGGCTGCCAGCTTGTCGAAGTCCGGCAGCGAACCGCACCAAAACGGGCGCGTGCCCGTGGTGCAACGCCCCGGCGCGGTCAGTAACTCTGGCCGACTCGGGTTCAGGTTGACCGTCGCATTGCGTGAATCGTCAAGATTCACCTCGCTGTGGCGCACTCGGATGCGCGCGCCCTCGACGGGCTTCCAGACAATCTGCGCGTTGAGCACTTCGGTTTCCTCGCGACCGAGCTCCCCACCGTCGGTCGCCCGAAAGTGCGCGCCCTTGGTTGAAGAGATCCCGCTCAACCGGAAACTCCAGGCATCGCCAAGGGGACCCTCAAGACTCGCGCTGTAGTTTCGCGAGCCGCGTGTTTCGAGACCGAGCGAAGCCTTGCCCGATAATTCGTTGCCGGGCTCGCGGGTAATGAAATTGATGGCACCCGAAAAAGTGCTGCGCCCGAAGAGCGCACTCTGCGGCCCCTTGATCACCTCGACGCGTTCGATGTCATCGAAGGTCAAGGACTGCGCGCCGCCAAACAGATACACACCATCGACGAAGACGCCACCGAGCTGCTCGAGAGGATCGTTACGCGGGATCGTCATGCCGCGAAAGCGCAGCGCGGGCGTGACGCGCGAGGAGCTGAAGGTCACCTGCGGCGTATAGAAGAATCCGGGTGCGACTTGGGCGAGATCGGAGATATCGCGCAAATTTGCATTGCGGATCTCGTTGGCGCCGAGCGAGGTGATCGATAGCGGCGCATCGTACAAGCTCTCCTCGCGCGAGCGCGCCGTGACGATGACCTCCTCAAGCACACCTTCTTTGACCTGATCCTCAGCCTGCGGCGCGGCAATGCCGCCGGTGGAACACAACGTGGCGACGATCACGCCCACGGACGCGCGCGACGCGCGGGACGATTCCCAACCGATCTTCATCTCTTCCCCTCCTCCACGGTTTTCGATGCGCCTGCAGCGCGATGCCGCAGCATGAGGTAGTTTTAGCGTGCCGCGAGCCGTGATGACCACCACGGGCTGCTGCGCTGTCCGAAATGAACCGGAGAAGATTGTGTCGAATTCAATCGCCTCGAGACTGAGTCGGGTCAAGCCTTCACCCACCATGGCGGCGACGGCGCGCGCCGCGGCGTTGCGCGCGGCAGGTCGCGACATCATCAGCCTGACCGCGGGCGAGCCCGACTTCGACACGCCGGCGCATGTGGCCGAGGCCGGAATCGAAGCCATTCGCGGCGGCCACACGCGCTACACCGACGTCGGCGGTACTGCAGAGCTGAAGGATGCCGTGCGCGCGAAATTCGCGCGCGACAACGCACTGCACTTCGAACGGCGCGAGATTCTGATCTCCTGTGGCGCGAAGCAAACGCTCTTCAACCTCTGCCTCGCGGTGCTCGATCCGGGCGATCAGGCCATCATCCCTGCACCCTATTGGGTCTCTTATCCGGACATGGTCTCGCTCGCGGGCGCGACGCCGGTGTTCATCGACACCACACCGGAGCAGCACTACAAAATCACACCGGAGCAACTCGCCGCGGCGCTTACGCCGCGCTCGAAGCTGCTGCTGCTCAACTCACCCTCCAACCCGACCGGCGCCGCCTACACGCGGCGTGAGTGGGCCGCCCTTGGCGAAGTGCTGCGCGCACACCCGCGCGTGCTCATCGGCAGTGACGACATGTACGAGACCATCTGGTGGGCCGATGAGCCCTTCAGCACCATCGCCCAAGTCGTCCCGGAGTTACGCGATCGCGTGATCACCATCAATGGTGTCTCGAAGAGTCACGCGATGACCGGCTGGCGTATCGGCTACTGCGGCGGACCCGCGGAGATCATCGCGGCAATGGCGACGATTCAGGGACAGAGCACCTCGAACCCGTCGAGCATCTCGCAGCGTGCCGCGCTCGTGGCCCTGAATGCCGACCAATCCTGTGTGTACGCCATGGCGCGCGAGTACCGACAACGACACGATGCGCTCATCCCCGCGCTGAATGCGCTGCCGGGAGTGCGCTGCCGTCCAGCGAGTGGCGCGTTCTATGCTTTCGCCGAGATCGGCGGCGCGATGGGTCGCCTCGGCTGCGCAACCGATACCGAATTCGCCGATCGTTTGCTCGAGGAACAGGGCGTTGCGGTGGTCCCGGGCAGCGGTTTTGGTGCAGCCGGCCATATGCGGCTCTCGTTCGCGACCCACCAAGACCTGTTGCGCGAGGCGCTCGAGCGCTTGCGCCGCTTTCTGGGCCCCGCCTGAGGCGGGCACGCGAACTCGATTCCGGCTTGACGCCACCGACGGCTTTCCAGAGAATGCGCGCCTTCTTTTCGCCTACCGTTCCCCGGTAGCTCAGTCGGTAGAGCGTCGGACTGTTAATCCGCAGGTCGCTGGTTCGAGTCCAGCCCGGGGAGCCAAGCGAAAAAACCCGCGCAAGTGTCCGCTCAGTAGTTGAGCGTATCCGGAGACGCCCGGAAGCGCTCGACGGCATCCGTGACAATCTGTCGCGCTTGAGCTGCCTCACCCCAACCACTGATCTTCACCCATTTGCCGGGTTCGAGATCCTTGTAGTGCTGGAAGAAGTGGCCGATGCGCTCGAGCCAGTGCTTCGATACCTGACTGATGTCGTGTACGTGGCTGTAGCCGTTGAACACCTTGTCGACCGGCACCGCCAGCAGCTTCTCATCCGAGCCCGCCTCGTCCTGCATCATCATCACGCCCACCGGGCGGCAGCGGATGACGGACCCCGGTACGAGTGGCAGCGGCAGGATCACGAGCACATCGGCCGGATCACCATCGCCACACAAGGTGTGCGGGATATAGCCGTAGTTGCAGGGATAGCGCATGGGCGTCGAGAGAATGCGATCGACGAAAATCGCGCCGGTGGCCTTGTCCACCTCGTACTTCACGGGATCCGCGTCTTTCGGGATCTCGATGATCACATTGACTTCGTTGGGCACGTCCTTGCCCGTTGGCACCAGATCCAGAGCCATGTCGCCTCCTCCCTGAAACTCGCGTGAAAAAAGATCGAATCAAACCGAGCGCGAGATGAGTTCCTTCATGATTTCGTTAGTCCCGCCATAGATCCGCTGCACGCGCGAGTCGGCGAACATGCGACAGACCAGATATTCGTTCATGTAACCGTAGCCGCCGTGCAATTGCACGCACTCGTCGATCACCTGTTGCTGCATGTCGGTAACCCAGTACTTCGCCATTGAGGCGGTCTCGGTGTCGAGCTTGCCGACGAGCAACTTGCCGATGCAGTCGTCGACGAAGATGCGCGCCACGCGCGTCACCGTGGCGATTTCGGCGAGTTTGTGGCGCACGGTCTGCATGTTGCCGATCGTCTGACCGAAGGCCTTGCGCTCCTTGACGTACTTCGAGGTTTCGGCAACGGCGCCCTCCATCGCGGCGACACCACAGAGCGCAATCACGAGGCGCTCGTAGGGCAGATCGCCCATGAGCTGATACATGCCGAGGCCTTCTTCTGCACCGAGCCGACAATCGGCTGGAACGCGCACATTCTCGAAGAAAAGTTCAGCCGTGTCCTGCGCGACCATGCCCATCTTGTCGAGCACACGACCCACTCTGTAGCCCGCCAGGTCCGGGGTCTCCACCATCAGCAACGACAACCCCCGTTTGCGCTCTTCGGGATTGGTACGCGTCACGAGCATCAGCAACGAAGCCTGACCGCCGTTGGTGATGAAAATCTTTGAGCCGTTGATGCGGTAATGATCGCCCTCAAGCACGGCGCGCGTACGAATACCCTGCAGATCGGAGCCCGCGCCCGGTTCGGTCATGGCGATGGCGCCGATGAGTTCACCCTTGGCCATGCGCGGCAACCAGCGCTGCTTCTGCGCCTCAGTGCCGTAGTTGTAGACGTAGTGGGCGCACATGCTGTGCACGCCCTGACCGAAACCGGAGATACCGCGACGCGCGAGCTCTTCGTAGAACACCACCTCGTGACGGAAATCACCGCCGCCGCAGCCGTACTCGGCAGGAAGATCGAGACAAAGCAGTCCCATCTCGCCGGCCTGCCGCCAGATTTCCTTGCCGACGGTGTGCTGCCTGCGCCATTCGGGGTCGCGCGGGACCATCTCCGTTTCGACGAAGCGTGCGACATTCTCGCGAAACAACGCGAGATCCTCGTTCATCCATGGGGATTCGTAGGCGAGCATCTTTTGGGAACTCCGGCAGGGGACGGCCGCGACACGTTTCACGGCCCAACGACAAACCGAACGATATCACCCCGCCCGCGTGCGTCGCAGCCCCGACCGGCGCGGCGCAGTGGTTTTACCCGCTGATCGACCCGCGGCAACGACCTGACGCAAGTGCTGTCGGAAGGGTTTACCGAGCACCGGGTGCGCCAACGCGTAAGCCACCGTCGCCTGCAGATAGCCGAGTTTGCTGCCGCAGTCATAACGTGTACCGGCGAATCGATAGGCATAGACCGCTTCTTCCTGCAGCAAGCGCGCGATGCCGTCGGTCAACTGAATTTCACCGCCTGCCCCGGCACCAATACGTTCGAGGTGCTCGAAAATCGCCGGCGACAAAAGATAACGCCCGACGACGGCGAGATTGGACGGCGCCGCCGCAGGCTTGGGTTTCTCGACGATGCTGCGAATGCGGGCGGTGATTCCCGGCGCCTCCACCGCGACGATGCCGTATTTGTCGGTGTCGCGGCGCGGCACCGTCTCGCAGCCGATGACACTCGCCCGCTTGGCCGCGTAGACCTCGGCCATCTGCGCGAGACAGGGTTGCTCGGCCGCAATGAGATCGTCGGCAAGGTGCACGAAGAACGGCTCGTTGCCGACCGCCGGCCGCGCGCAGAGCACCGCATGTCCGAGCCCGAGCGGCGCCGGCTGACGGATATAGATGCAGGTGGCGTAACTCGGCAGCACGCCGTGCAACTGCTTGACGAGCTCGGACTTGCCTTGGGATTTGAGCAACTCCTCAAGCTCGCGGTCCGAATCGAAGTGATCCTCGATGGCGCGTTTGGAAGCGCCCGTGATGAACACCAGTCGACGTGCACCCGCGGCAAGCGCTTCTTCGACGGCATATTGGATCAAGGGCTTGTCGACGACCGGCAGCATCTCCTTTGGACTCGCCTTGGTCGCCGGCAAAAAGCGCGTGCCGCGCCCGGCCACCGGAAAAACCGCTGTCTCGATCAAGGGGCGCTTGGCCATCGCTTGCTCCAATGAAACCTGCAAGCCCGCGATGGTAAACCAAGCGCCCCGGCGGAGCGCGGTCGTCCTCAGCGTGTGGCGGGCGCGGTGCGCGTCGCAGGCGCCGGCTTGGACGGCGCCGGCGTGGTCGGCGTCTGCTTGGTCGCAACTGGCGCCGGCGAGCCGACCGTCAGTCGCGAGCGATTGCGCTCGAGGGTCTTGCTGCCGATACCCTTGACGAGCGCGAGCTCATCGACCGAGCGAAAGGCGCCTTTGGATTTTCGATGCTCGACGATCGCGCGCGCTTTTGTCTCACCGATGCCATCCATGTCGCGCGCGAGGGTTGCGGCATCTGCGGTGTTGAGGTTGATGATGGTGATGGTCGGTCGTGGAGTGCGGGCGGGCGCTGCGGGCTTTGACTTGGCGTTTGCGGCAGGCGTAGTTACCGGCGTGGTTGCGGGGTTAGCGGCAACGACGACGAAGGGGATCAGGGAAAGCAGGCTGGCGAGCGCCAGTTTGGCGATGTGGTGGGTCATGGAAAGTCCTCGGGATAAATTGCTGAAGAGAAGCAAGACCCGAGAAGGCTAAGAGCCCGAACGACGCTCGACGAGCGGACTATCCCGCCGGATCGGCGAGGAATTCAATCGCGAATGGGGTGCACGATGCTGTCGTTGACCCGCTCGCGCAAATCTTTGCCCGGCTTGAAGTGGGGGACGTACTTGCCGGACAGCGCCACCGCTTCACCGGTCTTGGGATTGCGCCCCTGACGCGGCGGACGAAAATGCAGCGAAAAACTACCGAAGCCACGGATCTCGATGCGCTCACCCGCGGCGAGCGCATCGCTCATGATCTCGAGCATCTGCTTGAGAGCGATCTCGACATCCTTCGCCGGCAGATGCTTCTGCTTGGCGGAGATGAGTTCGATGAGTTCCGACTTCGTCATCACAGCCCCGTGACGTCGTCAGGAAGGGGCGCAAGGTTTTGACCCTGCGCCCCGCCCCTATGCCTGATTGACTCAGCCGCGATCGCGATCCGAGTTGATCTGCGCCTTGAGCAACTCGCCGAGGCTGGTGCCCGCAGTCGGACCCCCCTGCTCCGAACGATAGCTCTGCACGGCCTCGGCTTCCTCATGGGCTTCCTTGGCCTTGATTGAGAGCGAAATGGAGCGGGTCTTGCGATCCACGCCCATGAACTTCGACTCGATTTCGTCGCCAACCTTGAGGAACTGGCGAGCGTCTTCGACCCGGTCGCGACCGATGTCGGAGGCGCGCAGCTGGCCTTCGATGCCATTGCCGAGGTCGATGATCGCACCGCGCGCATCGACTTCTTTGACGACACCGCGCACGATGCTGCCCTTCGGATTGTCGGCCACGAAGCCGGCGAACGGATCCTTGGCGAGTTGCTTGATGCCGAGGCTGATACGCTCGCGCTCCGGATCGATCGCGAGCACCATGGCTTCGACCGTCTGACCCTTCTGGAAGCTGCGCACGGCTTCTTCGCCAGCGACATCCCAGGAAATGTCGGAGAGGTGCACGAGGCCATCGATGTTGCCCGAGAGGCCGATGAAGATGCCGAAATCGGTGATCGACTTGATCTGGCCCGACACCTTGTCACCGCGGTTGTAGTTCTCGGAGAACTCGCGCCACGGATTCGCAGCACACTGCTTGAGGCCGAGGCTGATGCGGCGACGCTCTTCGTCGCAGTCGAGCACCATGACTTCGACTTCCTGACCGGTCTGCACGACCTTGGCAGGGTTGACGTTCTTGTTGGTCCAGTCCATCTCGGAGACGTGCACCAGACCCTCGACGCCGTCTTCGATCTCGACGAACGCGCCGTAGTCGGCAATGTTCGTGACCTTGCCGAACACGCGGGTGTTGGGCGGATAACGGCGCGCGATGTTCTCCCACGGATCCGGACCCAATTGTTTGAGGCCGAGGCTTACGCGTGAACGCTCGCGATCGAACTTGAGGATACGGACTTCGACTTCATCGCCAACCTTGACGACCTCGGAGGGGTGCTTGACGCGCTTCCAGGCCATGTCGGTGATGTGCAGCAGACCATCGATGCCGCCGAGATCAACGAACGCACCGTAGTCGGTGAGATTCTTGACCGAGCCGCGCACGACCGAACCTTCTTGCAGGTTGTCCATGAGCGCACTGCGCTCGGCGGAGAACTCTTGCTCCACGACCGCACGACGCGAAACGACGACGTTGTTGCGCTTTTGGTCGAGCTTGATGACCTTGAACTCGAGCGGCTTGTTTTCGAGGTAGGCGGTGTCGCGCACGGGGCGCACATCGACCAGCGAGCCCGGCAGGAACGCGCGGACGTGTTCGATCTCGACGGTGAAGCCACCCTTGACGCGGCCGGTGATGATGCCGGTGACGATCTCGCCCTTGGAAAAGGCGTCTTCGAGGCGAGTCCAGGTGCGTGCGCGCTTGGCCTTCTCGCGCGACAGCCGGGTTTCGCCGGTGCCGTCTTCGACGGAGTCGAGGGCCACCTCGACCATGTCGCCGGCCTGAACTTCGATCTCGCCCCGCTCATTCTTGAACTGCTCGACCGGAATGACGGCTTCGGACTTGAGGCCGACGTTGACGATGACCATGTCGGAACCGACATCGACCACGAGACCCGAGAGGATCTGGCCGGGACGGATACGCTGGCTCGCCAGACTCTGTTCGAACAGTTCTGCAAAACTTTCAGTCATTGACGTTTTCTCTTGTGCGATGCGAAGGGCATCGCGCCTGCTGACCCGCTGCCACATTGCGTGGAACCACGGGGGTTGATGACACGACCACGCATTGCTGCGCAGTCACCACGAAACACGATCGATTTTTCGGAGGGTCAGCGCCACACGGCGCGCGCGCGTCCGAGCTCGATCACCCGCTCGACGATCTGCTCCACCGGCACACCGGTCGAGTCGATCACGAACGCGTCGGACGCAGGCCTGAGCGGTGCCACGCTGCGGGTTGAATCCCGCAGGTCACGCTCGGCGATCTCCCGCGAAAGGGCGGCGAGACTAACACCAGAATCCTTGTCTTTCAACTGGTTATAGCGTCGCAGGGCTCGCTCCTCGGCGCTTGCGGTGAGGAATACCTTGAGCGCTGCGGAGGGGAAAATGACCGTACCCATGTCCCGCCCATCCGCGATCAGACCGGGCGCCTTGGCAAACGCGCGTTGCCGCTCCAGCAGCGCCGCCCGCACCTCGGGCCAGGCCGCGACCCGCGAGGCACCCTGCCCGGTCGCCTCGGCACGCACCTGCGCGGTGACCTCCCGACCCTCAAGCTCGATCCGCTCCTCGCCAGCAGGCCCGACCCCGAACACGACGTTCATACCGCGAGCAAGCGCCGCATGACCCGCGACGTCATCCGCCGCCAGACCGCGTTGAGCTCCGTAGACTGCGACGAGGCGATACAGCGCCCCACTGTCGAGCAAATGCCACCCCGACCATTGCGCGAGCCGCCGGCACACCGTGCCCTTGCCGGAACCCGAGGGACCATCAATGGCGACGACGACGGCCGTCAACCCGGCGCTCCCGCCGAGGACGGCGATCCGGCGCCGGGCAGCTCCTGCAGGCGCAGGCCCGTACGTCGCGCGAGCTCTGCGAAGCCAGGAAAGCTGGTGGCCACATTGGCGGTATCGTGAATCTCGATATCGCCGGCTGCTTGCAACGAGGCCACAGCGAAGGACATCGCGATGCGGTGATCGCCGTGCGAGTCGATCGAGCCACCGCGAAATACCGGTCCCGCCCCCGCTCGCCCGGGAAAGCGCATGCCGTCGGCGAGCAAGCGGTGCTCGACACCGAGCGCCTCGAGCCCCTTGGACATGACGGCCAAGCGATCGCTTTCTTTGACCCGCAGCTCTTCGGCACCGCGCAACACCGATGGACCGAGGGCGCAAGCCGCAGCGATGAAAAACACCGGGAACTCGTCGATCGCCAAGGGCACGAGCTCCTCTGGCACCTCGATACCCCGTAACACCGCCGGGCGGATCAGCAGGTCGGCCGTGGGCTCGGGGCCCCGAGTCGAAAGATTCTGCACCGTGATATCCGCGCCCATGCTGCGCAGGATGTCGAGCAAGCCGGTGCGCGTCGGGTTCATGCCAACGCCGCGCAACAACAGGCTGCCCTCGCGGGCGATGCTGCCGGCGACCATGAAAAACGCCGACGAGGAGAAGTCCGCCGGTACCTCGATGTGCGTGCCGCGCAAGCGTTGCCCGCCGGCGACACTGGCCGTGGCCGCCTCGCGGCGTACGGTGACGCCAAACTCCGAGAGCATCCGCTCGGTGTGATCGCGCGTTGGTGCGGGCTCGGTGACCCGTGTCTCGCCCTCACCGTAGAGACCCGCCAGCAACACCGCGGATTTGACCTGCGCACTCGCCACCGGCATGCGGAAATCGATGCCCCGCAGTGCCTGACCGCCGTGAATGATCACTGGCGGTTTACCCTCGCGGGTATCGATGCGCGCCCCCATCGCACGCAGCGGCACGGCGGCTCGCTCCATCGGACGGCGCATCAGCGAGGAATCGCCGACCAACGTGGAGTTGAATCTTTGACCGCTCAAGAGCCCCATGAAAAGACGCATCGCGGTACCGGCGTTACCCATGTCGAGCGCCGTATCGCTGCCACGCAACCCGTGCAGCCCGACACCCTCGATACGAACGCGAGCCGCTGCCGGCTGCTCGATAACGACGCCGAGCGCGCGCAGCGCCTTGAGCGTCGCGAAGCAGTCTTCGCTTGCGAGGAATCCCTCGACCGTCGTCACGCCATCGGCAATACCGCCTAGCATCAAGGCGCGGTGTGAGACGGACTTGTCACCCGGTACACGTACGTCGCCGTCAACCCGCTCGCTCGGGGCGACGACCCAGCGCATGGCGCCGGCCAGTTGATCGGCATTACTCACGCTGCGCGACCCGCCTTGCGCAAATCACAACACCGCCCGCGGATAGGAGCCGAGCACGCGGAACAGCGAGGCGCGTTGCTTGAGCCGAGCGAGAGCCTTTGCTACAGGCGGATCCTCGGCGTGACCTTCGAGATCGATGAAAAAGACGTAGTCCCATTTGCGGCGTTGCGAGGGACGCGACTCGATGCGCGTCAAGCTGACGCGATTGCTGGCGAGTGGCTCGAGCAGACGATGCAAGGCGCCCGGCGCTTCGGTATGTCCCGTCGATACCAGCAAGGTCGTGCGATCCTGCCCGCTCGGCCCGAAGGTGCGCCGTCCGATGACCAAAAATCGCGTGCTGTTGTCGGGTCGATCTTCGATATCGGCAGCCAGAATCGTCAACCCATAAACCTCGGCCGCGGTTTCACCGGCGATGGCTGCCGTGCCTTTTTCATCGCGCGCGCGACGCGCCGCCTCGGCATTGCTCGTCTCGGGAATCAGTTCGACTTCGGGCAGATTTTCTTTGATCCACTGCCGGCACTGGGCGAGGGACTGCGGATGGCTGCAGAGCCGCTTGATGTCGCGCAAACCCTTCACGTTACCCATGAGGTTTTGCCGGATGCGCAGTTCAACTTCGCCGCAGATGTGCAAGGACGAGGTGAGGAAACGATCGAGGGTGTGGTTGACGCTGCCTTCGGTGGAGTTTTCGATCGGCACGACACCAAAATCGGCGTGTCCGGCCTCCACCTCGTGAAACACCTCATCAATCGTCGAGAGGGGCAAGGCGCGCGCCGAATGCCCAAAGTGCTTGTAGACCGCGGCCTGCGAAAACGTCCCTTCAGGCCCGAGGAAACCGACTTTGAGAGGCTCTTCCTGCGCAAGACACGCCGACATGATTTCGCGAAAGAGTCGAACGATTTCTTCGTCACGGAGGGCGCCTTGGGCGCGCGCTTGCGCGTTGCGCTCGAGCGCCATGCGCAGCACCTGCGACTCGCGCTCCGGCCGGTAAAAATCGACCAGGCGACCCGCCTTGCCCTTGGAGATGCCAACCTGTCGTGCGAGCTTGGCGCGCTCGTTCAGCAGCTCGTGCAAGCGCCGATCGACGAGATCGATCTGCGCCCGCAAGTTTTCGAGTGCGGGGCGAGCTACCGCGGACGGTGTTTTGGCCCGCTTATTCCTGGCGGGCTTGTTCTTGACGGGCGTGTTCTTGGCAAATTGGGCTTTGCGCTGGGTCATCGGTGCACTCGCCTCTTCAAAGCAGTCTTGCCGACAGAACGCCCTCGATCGAGCGGATTCGATCGAGCAGCGCGGCATCCACCACACCCTCGGCATCGATCAAAGTATAGGCCAGCTCGCCGCGCGACTTGTTGAGAAGCTCGGCGATGTTGAGACCGGCGGCGGCGAGTACGGTCGAGATTTGCCCGACCATGTTGGGCACATTGCTGTTGGCGACCGCGATGCGTGCCGCGCCCGCGACCCGCGGCAGGCTCGCATCCGGAAAATTCACGCAATGGCGAATGTTGCCGTTCTCGAGAAAGTCCCGCAGCGTGTCGGCCACCATCACGGCACAGTTTTCTTCGGCCTCGCCAGTCGACGCGCCGAGATGCGGCAGCGCCACAACGCGCGGATGGCCGAGCAGCCCGTTCTTCGGGAAATCGCAGACGTAGGCATGCAGTTGACCCGAATCGAGCGCAGCGAGGACCGCGCCATCATCAACGATCGGTGCCCGCGAGAAGTTGAGAATGACCCCGCCCCTCGGCATCAGCCGGATGCGGCTCGCGTTGACGAGGCCACGGGTGGCCTCGGCGAGCGGCACATGGACCGAGACGAACTGACTGCGCGCGAAGAGATCATCGAGCGACAACGCCTGCTCGATCGATGAGGAAAGCTGCCAGGCGCGCTGCACGGTGATCTGCGGGTCATAGCCGATCACCTTCATGCCGAGGCGCTCGGCGGCGTTGGCCACCTCGACGCCGATGGCGCCCAGCCCGATGACTCCCAGCGTTCGTCCCGGCAACTCGAAGCCGACGAAATTCTTTTTGCCTTTCTCGGTGGCTTCGTCGATCGTTTTGTCGTCGCCCGACAGCCCGCGTGCGAAGTCCCAGGCCTGAACGATGTTGCGCGCCGCCAAAAACAAACCGGCGATGACGAGTTCCTTGACGGCGTTGGCGTTTGCTCCCGGTGCGTTGAATACGGGGATACCGCGTTTGGAGAGCGCCGCGACCGGTACGTTGTTGGTTCCGGCACCCGCACGGCCGACGGCGAGCACGCTCGACGGCAAGTCGAGCGCATGCATGTCGGCCGAGCGAACGAGAATCGCATGTGGATCAGCAATCGCCGACGCTACCTCGTAACGATCGCGTGGCAGGCGATCGAGACCGCGGAGGCTGATGTTGTTGAGTGTCTGGATGCGATAGCCCATGACAAACTCAGCCGTGACGCCGCTGGAAATCGCTCATGAAAGCGATCAACGCATCGACGCCTTCAGGCGACATGGCGTTGTAGAGGGAAGCTCGCATGCCGCCGACAGACCGGTGGCCCTCGAGATTCGCGAGTCCCACCTTGGCCGCTTCGGCGCAGAAAGTCTTCTCGAGGTCGGGGTTCGGAATGGTGAAAGGTACGTTCATCCACGACCGACAGTTCGGCGCGACGGGGCTCTTGTAGTAACCGGAGGAATCGATCGCCGCATAAAGCTTTGCGGCCTTGCGCGCGTTGCGCTCGCCGATGGCAGCGAGGCCACCCTGGCGCTTCAGCCACTGGAATACGAGTCCTGCCATGTAGATTCCGAAGGTCGGCGGGGTGTTGAGCATCGAGCTTTCTTTGGCCATCGCCGCGTAGTCCCAGATCGGTGGCGTGCCCGCCCGCGCCTTGCCGATCAGATCGTCGCGCACGATGACGAGCACGAGACCCGAAGGGCCGATATTCTTTTGTGCACCCGCGTAGATGAGACCAAAGCGACTGACATCGATCGGCCGCGAGAGGATGGTCGAGGACATGTCGGCGACGAGCGGCACCTCACCGCAGTCCGGCACGTACGGAAACTCCACCCCGCCAATGGTTTCGTTCGGCGTGTAGTGCAGATAGGCCGCGCCCGCAGATACGCGGAGCGAAGACGCCTCGGGGACGGTCGAGTAGTTGCTGGCCTTCTCGTCAGCGATCACGTTGACCTTGCAGTATCGCTTGGCCTCGGCGATCGCCTTGACGGACCACGCGCCGGTGTTGATGTAGTCGACGGTCGATTCGCTTCCCGCGAGATTCTGTGGAATGGCGGTGAACTGACCCGTCGCGCCGCCCTGAAGAAAGAGCACCTTGTAATTGCCGGGTAGGCCCATCAGCTCGCGCAGATCGATCTCAGCTTGCTGGGCGACGGCGATGAACGCCTTGCTGCGATGACTGACTTCCATCACCGACATGCCGCTGCCCTGCCAGTCGGTCATTTCGGCACGAGCTTGCTCGAGCACTTCAAGAGGAAGAGTTGCAGGTCCGGCAGCAAAATTGAAAACGCGCACGATACTGACCTCTAGCGATCAAAAGAATACGGAGTGGACACGGGACGCGTCGGCGTCAGCGCTCGGTGTCGCTCAATGGACCGGCGCTACGCCGTCCGCGGCGGGGTCGCCCGCGCCGTCTCCCGAGGCGGGACCGGCGTCGATGGCGTCGGCAGGCGTCGCGCCCTCCTCGGCATCATGGCCGAGCGAGGCAATCCCCTCGACACTCACCAGACGCTCGCCCTCATCGAGACGAATCAGTCGCACGCCTTGGGTGTTGCGACCGACGATCGAGATTTGCGCCACCCCGGTGCGCACGAGCGTGCCCGAGGAACTGATCATCATGATCTCTTGGTCGGTCTGCAATTGCAGTGCGGCTACGGTGGCGCCGTTGCGTTCGGTGGTTTGCAGCGCAATCACCCCCTGACCGCCGCGACCGTGCAACGGGAAATCTTCGAGCGGCGTGAGCTTGCCATAGCCGGTTTCGCTGGCGGTGAGGATCAGACCGTCGCCGACGACGACCAGCGAGATGACTTCCTGCCCTTCGGCAAGCTTGATGCCGCGAACGCCGGTGGCGTCGCGGCCCATGGGACGCACCTCGTCTTCGGAGAACCGAATCGCCTTGCCGCCGTTCGAGCAAAGAATAATGTCGCGCTTGCCGTCGGTGAGACCCACGCCAACCAGTCGATCACCGTCACGTAGATCGACGGCGATGATGCCCGAGGGTCGCGGCCGCGAGTACGCCGACAGCGGGGTTTTCTTGACGGTTCCGTGGCTCGTCGCCATGAAGACGAAGTGCTCGTCGTCAAACTGCTTTACCGGCAGCAGCGCGTTGATCTTCTCGCCCTCTTCGAGCGGCATGAGATTGACCAGCGGCTTGCCGCGCGCACCGCGCCCGGCTTGCGGCAACTCGAACACACGCAACCAGTAGACGCGGCCGCGGTTGGAGAAGCACAGCAGCGTGTCGTGGGTATGGGCGACGAACAATTTTTCGATGAAGTCCTCGTCCTTGACGGTCGTCGCCGTCTTGCCGCGCCCGCCGCGCCGCTGCGTTTGATACTCCGTCAAGGGCTGGCTCTTGGCGTATCCCGCGTGCGAAAGCGTGACGACCACATCCTGCGGCTCGATCAGATCTTCGGTAGCCAGATCGATGTGATCGCGATTGATCTCGGTACGCCGCGCATCGCCGTAATCGTCGCGGATGGCGAGAAGCTCGGCGCGCACGACTTCGGTCAAGCGCTCGACTCGCGCGAGAATGTCCGAAAGATCGATGATTTGCGCGAGCAATTCGCCGTACTCACCGACGATCTTGTCCTGCTCGAGGCCCGTCAAGCGATTGAGCCGCATCTCGAGGATGGCCTGCGCTTGCGCCTCGCTCAAACGGTAACCACCCGCCTCGCGTTGCAAACCGAGCTCGGCCGCCAGATCTTTTGGCCGCGTCGAAACATTGTTGGCCCGCGCCAGCATCTCGGGAACTGCCCCGGAAAGCCAAACACGACCGAGCAAGCCAACTTTGGCCTCCGCAGGCGTGGGCGATGCCTTGATGAGCGCGATCACCTCGTCGATGTTGGCGAGCGCCACGGCGAGGCCTTCGAGGAGATGAGCGCGATCGCGCGCCTTGGCGAGGTCGAACACCGTGCGCCGCGTGACCACCTCGCGCCGATGGCGGATGAACGCCTCGAGCATTTCTTTGAGCGACAACAGACGCGGCTGGCCGTCGACCAGCGCCACCATGTTGATACCGAAGACCGTCTCGAGTGGCGTCTGCGCGTAAAGATTATTGAGCACGACCTCGGCGTTCTCTCCGCGACGCAGCTCGATGACGATGCGCATGCCGTCCTTGTCGGATTCGTCGCGCAGGCCGTCGTTGGCGATGCCCTCAATCTGCTTGTCACGCACCAGATCGGCGATACGCTCGATGAGTCGCGCCTTGTTCACCTGGTACGGGAGTTCGGTGACGATGATCGCCTGACGATCGCCTCTGCCGACCTCCTCGAAATGAGTGCGCGCACGAATCGACAGTCGGCCGCGCCCGGATTTGTAGGCCGTGACGATCTCCTGCGCGCCATTGATGATGCCGGCAGTGGGGAAATCGGGTCCCGGCACATGCTGCATGAGTCCGGCGAGCGAGATCTCCGGATCGTCGATCACCGCGATGCAGGCGTTGATCACTTCGGTCAGGTTGTGGGGCGGGATGTTGGTCGCCATGCCCACGGCGATACCTGAAGAACCATTGACCAGCAGGTTCGGCACGCGCGAGGGCATGACCGCAGGCTCGGTCAAAGATTCGTCGTAGTTCGGGACAAAATCGACGGTTGCGCGATCGATATCGGCCAGTAGCTCGCCCGCCATACGCGACATGCGTACTTCGGTGTAACGCATGGCCGCGGGCATATCGCCGTCCACCGAGCCGAAGTTTCCTTGACCGTCGACGAGCAGATAGCGCATCGAGAAGGGTTGGGCCATGCGGACGATGGCGTCATAGACCGCCGTGTCACCGTGCGGGTGATACTTGCCGATGACATCGCCAACGACGCGAGCGGATTTCTTGTAGGGCTTGTTGTATTCGTTGCCGAGTTCGCGCATCGCGTAGAGCACGCGGCGGTGCACCGGCTTGAGGCCATCGCGCACGTCCGGGAGGGCACGTCCAACGATCACGCTCATGGCGTAATCGAGGTAGGACTGACGCATTTCGTCTTCGAGATTTACGGGCAGGACTTCGCGGGCGATTTCGCTCATTCGGGAGCCGGTTGTTGCAGTCGAAAACGAGTGCGAAATAGTACCATAGCGGCACCATCGAACGCGCGTCCGTGAGCTTACGACCATGACTGCCACAAGCCCCGCCGAAAACCCACCCAATCACGCTACATCGCAACACGCAACGCGTAGCGTCGATGAGGCCGAGATCGCCAAATTCGATGCCATCGCGCATCGATTTTGGGACCCGCAGGGCGAGTTCGGTACGCTGCATTCGCTGAACCCGGCGCGCTTGGCCTACATCACCGAGAGACAGTCGCTCGCTGGCGAACACGTCGCAGACATCGGTTGCGGCGGCGGCTTGCTGGCCGAATCGTTGGCGCGCGCCGGCGCTCGCGTGACGGCTATCGATCTGTCCCCTTCGATGATCGAGGTAGCCCGGCTGCACGCTGCGGGCGAAGGTCTCGAGATCGACTATCGCCTGCAATCTGCCGCGGCCTTGCAGGAGTCGGCGCCCGAGCGCTTTGCCGTGGTTACGTGCATGGAGATGCTCGAGCATGTCCCGGACCCTGCCGAGATCGTACACACGCTCGCCGGACTGACGCGCCCGGGTGGCTCGATTTTCGTCTCCACGCTCAATCGCAACTTGCGCGCGTTTTTGCTGGCGATCATCGGTGCCGAGTACGTCGCTCGCTTGTTGCCACGGGGCACGCACGAGTACGAGCGGCTCATACGTCCCTCCGAACTCGCCACCTGGGCGCGATCCGCAGGGCTCGAATTGCTCGATCTCGGTGGGCTCGAATACGACCCGATCACTCGACTCACCCGACTGACGGGTGACCCCTCGGTCAACTACCTTGCGCACCTGCGCAAGCCCGGCGGAGCCGCGTGAGCGATCGCAGTCTGGGCGCGGATCGTGATTGGTTGTTGCGATTCGCACCCGTCGAACAGGCGCCCGCCCTCGCCGCCCTCTTCGCGATCGAAGCCGAGGTCAACGACAGCCTGCGAACGGGTCTCTCGCATGAGGTCGCCCATGCGCGGCTCGCCTGGTGGCAGGAAGAACTGGGCCGTCTCGCCGGCGCCAATCCAAGGCATCCGGCCACGCGTGCACTCGCCACATACGCCCTCGCGAATTCGACGAGCCCACCCGATCTGCGCGCCTTGATCGATCACGCGCACGTGACACTCGCAGCCGTCGCTTTTCTCAGTCGCGCCGAACTCGATGAACACTTGAGTCATTGGGCGATCAGCGTCTTTCGCACGGCGACGGGGGGCAGCTCGCCAGAAGCCGAGCGTCTGGCGGCAAGCGCCGGGCCGCAGGTTCGCGAGCTTGAACTGCTGAGCGATTTCTCGCGGCAGGCGCGCGCTGGCCGAATTTACACGCCCCTTGGCGATCCGCCAGAGGATCATGCGCCGTGGAGCACGGTGCCACTGCCGCCCGAACAGCACGCAGCTCTGGTCGCGCGCCGCACCGAGCTCGTCGCCGCGCTGCGCGAAGCTGCCGCGCAGTTGCCGACGACGCTGCGCCCATCGCTGCGGACCCCCTTGCTCTGGATGACGTTTGCCGTCGATCGCGCGACGCGCTCGCCCGCCGACTTTGCGAGTGCTCGCACCGAGGAGCACGATACGCGACGACTCGAACCTTGGCGTCGTACCATGCTCGCGTGGCGTGCGGCGCTAGCCATTTCCCGCGAGCGGCTGCCGAACCTACTCATTGGCTGATCAACTCTCAACGCGCGCAAGCAAGAGTGTTTTCAAATGACTGTGACGAAGACTGAGTCCCCGATCCACACCGCGCCGGCCGCAAAGTTTGATCCGCGTCGCGTACCCCTCGGCGAGAGCGAGCTCGCCGGCCGCGTGATTGCAATCACCGGACCCACTGCCGGCCTTGGCGAGGCCCTTGCGCTCGAGTGCGCTCGCCGCGGCGCCGAGGTCGTGTTGATCGGTCGCAACGTCAAAAAACTCGAAGCCGTGCACGACGCCATCGCCGCACTGCGCGATACCGCGGGCCGACCCGTACCGGCTGCATCGATCGCACCGCTCGATCTCGAAAAAGCCGTGGCGGCGGATTACGACACGCTCGCCAACGCCGTTCAGCAGCGCTGGGGGCGACTCGATGGCCTCGTGCATAACGCCGCTCTGCTCGGCCATCTCGGACCGATCGAAGATTACGATGTGCCCACTTGGCTCAAGGTGATGCACGTGAACGTCACTGCGGCCTTTGCGCTGACACAGGTCCTGTTACCGACGCTACGCGCTTCGCCCGATGCGTCGGTGCTGTTTTTATCGAGCGGCGTCGGTCGCAAAGGGCGTGCGTACTGGGGCGCCTACGGGGTTTCCAAGTTCGCCGTCGAAGGCTTGATGCAGACCCTCGCCGACGAACTCGAGAAAACGACTGTCCGCGTCAACTCACTGAACCCCGGTCGGGCGCGCACGCAAATGCGTCGCCAAGCCTATCCGTCGGAGTCGCCCGAAACCCTGCCCCTGCCCGCGTCCTTGACCGGACCCATGGTTGCCTTGCTCGGCCCACAGTCGCGCGGCGTGCGCGGCGGGGCATTCGACGCACAGTAATCGGGTGGCGTCGCCTCGAGCGACTTGGCCTCCTCGGCCGTGAGCACGCGAAAATGTCCGCGATTCAAATCGCGCGTCAGCATCAGCGGGCCGAGTGTGGTGCGTTGGATACGGCTGACAAACGCACCGTGGCGCTCGAAGAGCTGCCGGACATCCTTGCCGCTCGCGCCGATCGCCACCAAGCGATACCAACGGTTGCTGCCCTCGGCGGCAAGTTCGGAGCCCCCGAGCTCGGTGATCGCCAGGCGACGCCCATCGTCGAGCTGGCCGACGCGTAACCGTTCGAGCGTGCTCTCGTCGAGTTCGCCGCGAATACGCACCAGGAACTCTGCCGTCCAGCCGCGCACGCGACGCTGCAGGCGCGCAGCCAGTGCGCCGTCGGTGGTCAGCAGCTCGAGACCGCCGTCGACTCGCGGCATCGGCGACACCGCAAGAAACCGCCGTCCCGCACTGCGTGGCAGCCGACTGACGAGTCCATCGGTGAGGGCTTCGCCACTCGAGCGATGACAAAGAAAAACACTCTCCTCCGCGCCGAGCTTTGCGGCGTCACGGCTGCGTCGCACCACGCGACCATCGACACGCAGTTCGTCTCGACCCTGTACGCGAGCCCCGAGCTCGGCGACCGCGCCGTTGACCGTTACCCGGCCGGCTCGAATCCACTCTTCGGCTTCACGCCGCGAAGCAAGGCCCGCCTGAGCGAGCACCTTCTGGATTCGCTCGCCCTCGACGGGTGTCGAATCGCGGCGCGCACGACGCGGTTTGTCAGGTCGTGCCATCACCCTCTGCCGGTGACGCTTCGACGCTCGCTGCCGCTTCGGGTGCTTCGTTCACCTCGGGCGCTTCGACGATGGAACCCTCCTCGGCCACCGGCAAGGCGAGCTGCGGGTTGAGATCCGCCATCGCTTTAAGCTCCGCAAGCGGCGGCAACTCGTCGATCGAACGCAAGC
>JBILGD010000035.1:0-22296 GCA_044351225.1 Steroidobacteraceae bacterium | reverse complement strand
CGTCGTGCCGCGGTTTGCGTGGGTGCGGCCGGAGAATGGATCGAGCTCATCGAGGGGGCGGCGTGACGGAGCCACCGCTCTTCCCCAAGGGTCATCGGCCACAGGTGTTCGATGATCCCGCGGTGGATCAGCTCTATGCCGCCTACGTGGCGCTCGCCACCGAACTCGCCGTCGCTTTTGATCGAATCGATACCCTCGAGCGCGCCGTCATCGAGGGTGGCGAACTCTCGCGTGAACGACTCGAGCAATTGTCGCTCGAGGCCCTGCAGGACCCCGCGCGCGTCGCGCAACGCAGCGAACTTGCCGAACGTCTCGTCCGTCCGTTCCGCATGTTCCGCGAGGCGCGCATCGCCGAGGGCAAACCGGTAGCATGATTTCCTGATCCACCCGCCGCGGAGACTCTCGATGCCCGCCTTCAACGCACACGCGATGCAGCCCGTCGCCTCGCACGACGAACAGGCCCGACAGGATTTTGTTGGCGCGCTGCGCGGCCACCTCTCCGGACGGCTCATGCCCGGCGCTTACCGCGTCTACGGCAGCAAGGTCGAACCCGCCTTCAAGGCGCGTCACGGGCGCCCGCCCGCGGACCAGGACGAGGTCCGCCAGCTCATGACCCAGGAACCGTTTTATCAATTCTGGAGTGCGATGCAGCGGCGCAGTCAGGAGTTGCTGTGGGAATCGGTGATCGATCCCACCGAGCGCCAATTGCCCGAGCTCATCGCGCGCGCGAAACAGCTCGGCGGCAAGACAAAGAAATCCGGCCGCAGGGCACGTCGTGGCACGCTGCGCCTCGATCCGCAGCTTGAAGTTCCGCGCTATCACACCGCAGCCGATATTCACCTGCAACCCGGCGGTTACCACACCGACTTCACCGCCGATGATGTGGCGGCCGGTGTGATCTACGACAAAGGTATCAACCTCTACATGGGAGGCGCCCTCGGACCTGAGAACAATCTGATGGGCGACACCCTGCTTGCCTACCTCCGCGAAAAGCACCCGGACTTCAAGCCGCGTCATATCCTCGACATGGGTTGCGCGATCGGCAACAGCACCGTCGTCTGGGCGCGCGCTTTTCCCAAGGCGCGAGTGCATGGCATCGATGTCGGGGCTCCGGTACTGCGCTACGCCCACGCTCGCGCCGAGTCGCTGGGCGTGCCGGTCGAATTCAGTCAGCAAAACGCCGAGCACACTGATTTTGCCGACGGTAGCTTCGATCTCATCGTCTCGCACATCATGCTGCACGAAACCTCCAAGTCGGCACTACCGCGCATTCTCGGCGAGTGTCGTCGGCTGCTCTCGCCGGGTGGCCTCATGCTGCACCTCGAGATCCCGCGCGGCAAAACCGCCATCGAGAAGTTCATGCACAACTGGGAAAGCTACAACAACAACGAGACGTTCTGTCGCTACATGACGGTGATCGACTTGCACGCTGAAGCGCTGAAGGGCGGCTTCCCCAGCGAGTCCGTGACGGTTGATGAGTTCGCGCCCAAGCTCGATGTCGCGCAGATGAACTACACCGAGAATTTCCTCTGGAAAATCCTGGCGGCGCGCCGATGAGCAGCCGACGCAGCCCCGCGAAGAACAGCAGTCGGCGAAAGAAAAGTAGCCCGACTAAGAAAAAGCGCGCAGCCGGCAAAACGACGAAGCCAGTCGTCACAACCACGCGAATCGCGAGGTTGGCCAAGGGCAAGAAACCGCAATACTTCAGCGACCCGGCGACCGACAAGTTGCTGTGGATGACCCTGACCTTGATGGAAGAACTCTCGGTGACCCGCGACCGTCTTGATGCGGTCGAGCGGCTGCTGTCCAAGAAGCGGCTCTTGAAGCTGGAGGAGATCGACCGCTTTGCACCCGACGCGGCTGCTGCGGCCGCACGCGCCGCGCGTCGCAGTGCTTATGTCGAGCGCATGATGCGTGCGGTGCACGCCGAGCTCGAGGCCATCGCGGGCCGCGAGATGCCGAAGAGCGAAGCCGAGGTCGTGGCCGCCGTTGAGGCGTAAGCTCAGCGCGCCTTCAGACTCCAGAGGCGTGCAAGGCGTTGCAGGGACTCGTCGCCCTTTACCGCGGCGAATGTGGCGGCGGCGGCCTCTTTCTTGCCGGCCTTGAGCTGGGCGATCCCGAGATTGAGCTGCGCCTCGACCGGGTTGCGGACATTGCCTTTGGCCAATCCCCGCTCGAAAGCAACGACCGCCTTCTCGTAATCGCCATAGCTCAGGAACGCCAAGGCGATTCGGGCGTCGACCTCGCCATTCTTGCGGCTCGCCGCCTCAACGTCCTGCTTGATCAGTGTCGGCTTATCGGCGAGGGCTTGCGCCTTCGCCGTCGACAGCAGACGGTTGGCGAGCTCTTGAGTAGTCTTGTTGTTGCTGAAGAGCCCCTTCGCCTGACCCTCTTCGATGGTGGCCTGCGCCTCGCCGGGTAGGCCCTTCTCGATGGAGAGCTGGGCCATTTCGGTGAACTCTTCACCGCGAATCATGCCGCCCATTTCGCGTGAGAGGCGGAAGATGTTGAGGGTATTGGCCTCCCCACCAGAGCGGAACATCAACAGCGTGAGGTTCGGCCAGGTTTCTTTCTTGGGGAAATACTGCGCCTGCTTCTCGAGTGCCTTGATCGTGCAGACATCGTCTTCCTGCTTGATGCAGGAACTCGAATACAGCTGCAGGGCCATGTCGGGCGGCGTCTGTGCTTTCTGCTCGAGCGATTGGATGTACTCGAGCGACATCGTCTCGGCGGTCTTGAAGTCGTTCTGCAGGTAATAGGACTGGATGGTCAGCAGGTACACCGACTCGTCCGCACCGCCATCGGCGATCAAGCGCTTGCCGTAGTCGACGGCTTTGGCGTAGTCCTTAGCCTGGTAGGAGAGTTGCAGCAAACCCTTGCGCAGGCTCGCTGACCTGCCGGCGTCCGAGTACTCGGAATCGAGCACCTGCGCCCAAGCCTGCAGGGTCAGGGCGTTATCACCCGCTCGCAACGCGCAAAACCCGAGCAAATCATTGAGCACGTAGTTGTCGTAAGGCGTGAGATTCGGGATGGCCTGAACCTCGCGCAACTTGGCGATGCACTCGCCCCACTGTTCTTTCTTGCTGGCGTCCTGCGCTGCGATGATCGGCTTGACGACCGCACGACTGACCTGGGGCGGCTTTGGCGCCTTGTCGTCCTTTTTTTGTGCGGGCGCGACCACCGACGTCGCCGCCAGACCCACCGCAATCAAAACTGCTACCAATGACCGAGTGCGCATGATCCGAGTCCCCAGAATAACTTTGTGGTCGTTACCCGATGCTGAAAGGCTGCTGCCTATCGCGGGTTACTGAGCCCGCAAGCTCCAAAGCTTGGCGATTCGTTGGATATCCGCGTCACCCTTGACCGCGCGGAACGCCTTCGATGCCTCGGCCTTGTTGCCTGCCTTCAGTTGCGCGATGCCGAGAATGAGCTGTGCCTCGGCAGGATCCGAGGCGTTGCCTTTGGCGATGCCGCGCTGGATGGCCGTGACCGCCTGAGCGAACTGGCCATAGCTCATGTATGCCTGACCAACCCGCAGATCGTCGTCCGCGCTCTTTCCAGCCGCCGCATCACGATCCTGCTTGGCAAGACTGCCGCGATCCGTCGCAGCCCGCTCTTTAGCGGCATTGAGCAGACGGGTATTGCGGTCGATGTCACGCTTTTCGGTAAATGCCTTGCGCGCGAACGCGGTCTCGAGCACTGACTGAGCCTCGCCCGGGATGCCCTTCTCGAGTGCGCGCTGCGCCATCTCGGTGTAATCGTCACCGGTCCGCATTGCCCCCACCTCGGTAGCAAGACGATACGCATTGAAGGCCGCGGCGTCATTGCGCGCCGCGAACAACGACTGCATCAGGTTCGCCCAGCCGGCCGGGTTCGGATAATAGGTCACGAGCTTCTCGAACCCCTCGGCCGTGCAGGCCTCGTCCTTAAGCTTCATGCATGAGGTGACGTAGATCTGGATGGCATTTTCTTTGGGACGCTGACCCCGCTTCTCGAGGTCGCGAATCCATCCGCCGACGAAATCGCGCGCGTTCTTGAAGTCGTTCTGCTGGTAGTACGCCTGCGACACGACGAGGTAAGTATCGGCATCCGCGAAGCCCGACTTGATGGCGCTGCGCCCAATCTCGATGGTCTTCGGATAGTTGCGGGCGTTGAAGTAGATCTTGGCGAGGTCGCGCGTCCGTTGCGCCTTGTTGTTGGCCGCAAACGAAGAGTTGAGGTTGGTTTCGTAGGCACGGGTGGCCGTAGCGATGTCGTTCGAGCTCAGCGCACAGAATGCCGTGAGTTCGTTGATGATGAACGAATCGTAGTCGGTCTTGCCTGCTGCGCCCTCTGCGGTCTTGAGGTTGGAGAGACACTCGGCCCACTTGCGCGCCTTGCTGGCGTTCTGGGCGGCTTGCAACGTCTTAGCGACCGCAGGACTGACCTTCTGCGCGAGCGCGGACGGCGTCCACGAGAGAGCGGCAACAGCCGTGAGCAGAACGACGTAGGCGACTGACTTCCTCATGACTTTCCTCTTCGAAACGCGATCAACCGTGATCGGCAAAAAAATTCGCCGCAACCCGGGTCGGGATGCGGCGATGATGATTACTGGTGAAATCCCTTCAAGCTGGGACGACTCTGGCTCGCGACCGCTGTTACTCGGCAAACTCCGCAACGTTCACGAAGCCGATTTTCTTCATGCGGTTGCGCTGCGCTGAAGCGAGTACCCTGGCGACCACATCGTACTTGGCGCGCTTGTCGGGACGGATATGCAATTCGGGTTGCGGGTCTTTCTGCGACTCGACGCGGAAATAGCGCTCAAGAATGGCCAAGTCCTGAATTGCGGTGCCGTTCCAGACCACCGTGCCATCGAAGTCGATTTCGATATCGATGACCTCGGGCTGCACCGGCGGTGGCGGCGCGTTGGTCGGGCGAGGCATATCCAGTTTCACGGCGTGCGTCATCACCGGAATGGTGATGATGAACATGATGAGCAACACCAGCATGACGTCGATGAGCGGCGTCGTGTTGATGTCACACATTGCCGAGTCGTCGCTGCCGCCTACATTCATTCCCATGGATCTGCGCTCCTAAGACTCAGCGAGAACCGCGGATGCCGCGGTCAGGCTCGGTAATGAACCCGACTTTGACAATGCCGCCGCGCTGGATCGAGTAGATGACACGACCAACGTCCTCGAAACGGGCGTTGGCGTCACCGCGAATATGGATCTCGGGCTGAGGGTCCTTGACGGCCTCGGCCTTGATCATGTCGACGAGCTGCTCGCGGGTCGCGACCTGCTCGTTGTTCCAGTACACGTTGCCCTGGGGGTCCACCGCGATGGTGATGTTCTCGGGCTTGGTCTGCGTGGCGATGTTCGCCGCCTTCGGCAACGACACCTTCACGGTCTTGGTGATCACCGGGATGGTGATCAAGAAGATGATCAGCAACACCAGCATGACGTCGACGAGCGGCGTCGTATTGATGGTGGAGTTCAGTTGGTCGTCGCCACCTGAAGACCCTACGTTCATGCCCATGAATCAAACCCTCTGCTGTTCCCGGTTCGGAGGCCGCGCCCGAAATCGGGCACGACCTCCTCCCAGAGGAACCGTTATGAAGACGCCTTACTTCTTGGCAGGAGCAGCAGCCGGAGCGGCAGCCGAAGCAGCCGGCACGGCAACGCGCGAACCGCTGACCAGGAAGGCGTGCAGGTCGGAGGTGAAACCGCCGATCTGCTCCTGGACGTCCTTGTTGCGACGAATGAGCCAGTTGTAGCCCATGACCGCCGGCACCGCGACCGCAAGACCGATGGCCGTCATGATGAGCGCTTCACCGACGGGTCCGGCGACCTTGTCGATCGAGGCCTGACCGGACACACCGATCGCGACGAGCGCGTGGTAGATGCCCCACACCGTGCCGAAAAGACCAACGAACGGTGCCGTCGAACCGACGGTGGCGAGCCAAGGCAGACCGCCCGTCAGGACGTGCGTGACGCCTTCGACCGAGCGCTGCAGCGACATGGTCACCCACTCGTGCAGGGCAATACGCTCGTTGAGGCGACCTTCGTGGTGCTGCGAGGCCCGCAGACCATCCTCGGCGATGACGCGGAACGCATCACCCTTCGGCAGCCGGTCGATGCCTTCGCGGATCGAACCGGCAGTCCAGAATTTCTGCTCGGCGAGCTTCGCGGAAGCCATCAGCTTTCGTTGATCGATGAGCTTCATGATGATGACGTACCAGGAGGTCAGCGACATGATCACCATGATGATCAGCGTGCCCTTGGCGACGAAATCGCCTTGTTCCCACAGGGCCCCGAGGCCATACGGGTTTTCGACGACAGCAGTGGCTTCAGTGTTTTCCATGTTTTCCTCAGGGAATAAAACGCTTTACTTGATCTCGAACTTCACGCGGAAAGAAACGCACGACTCGGGTGCCGGTCGACCGCCCACAGTCCCGGCCTGATACCGACCGGCGCGGGCGAGCTTGACTGCACCCTCGTCGAGTCGTTCGAAACCGGAAGAAGTGACGACCGTCGGATTACCGATGATCTTGCCCTTATCGTCCACGCAAACCTTCAGGGTGACCGAACCCTGCTCTTCGGCGCGCTTGGACGCGGCCGGGTAATAGTCCTCGCTCGAGGGCATGCGGCCGATTCTGGCCGGGGTGCCCGCAGCAACCGGTGGCGGCGCGACCGGCGGCGGCGGTGGTGCCGGCTTGTCGGTCACGTTGCTGATCGCCGTCGTATTGGTTTCCATCGGGATGTCGATGACGACATCGGGCGGCGGTACCTGCACCGGCGGGCGCTCCATCTGCGGCGGCGGCGGCGGCGGCGGTTTATCCTCGGGCTTGATTTCTTCGATGATGTCGGTGAGAAGCGGCGGCGCCACCACCTCGACGACCTTGCGGGCCAGCCCGGACACGAGTCCGTAAGCAAGCAGGACGTGGAACCCGACAATCACGGCGAACACCACCATGCGTCGGGACTGATTCTGTTGTACGTAGGTCGCCATGTGCTCTCGTGGCAGATAAACAGCCAGTACGCTAGACGGGGCCGCAAACTACCCGGCTTCCCCCTCAGGCGCAACCTTCACTTCGCGATCGCCCGACGTCCCGCCAAGCGAACCGCGAAGACCCTACACTCAACCGCATGCTCACGGCTCGGGACCTATCGAGGTCGCGCGCCGCATCATCGGCAAAGTGTGTCGGAGAACCTGCACATCCGTGTTCCGAGGAACTCGGCATTCGCAATCCATCGCGGATCCCCCTAACCGGGTCCAACTCTAACCGCCCCGAATGACGGATACAACCGCTTGCCATATTTCAATCGGTCACCGCACCGTCCGAGGCACTGCTGACAACACGCGCATATTTCGCGAGCACACCACGCGTTGCGTAAGGACGCGGTGCGCGCCACTTCGTGCGACGTCGCTTCAACTCGGCCGCCGAAACATCGAGATCGATGCGGCGCTTGACGGCATCGATTGTGATGCGATCGCCGTTGCGAATCAGCGCGATTGGCCCGCCAACCGCTGCTTCGGGTGACACATGTCCGGCGACGAAACCATGACTGCCACCGGAGAAACGACCATCGGTCACAAGCGCGACCTTGTCACCGAGTCCGAGCCCCATGATCGCACCAGTGGGACTCAGCATCTCGCGCATGCCCGGTCCACCTCGTGGACCTTCGTAACGAATCACCACGATGTCACCCGCGCGAACCTTGCCGTCGAGAATCGCGCGGGTCGCTTTCTCCTCGCCATCGAACACGCGCGCACGACCGCTGAAGGACAAGCCTTCCTTGCCGGTGATCTTCGCCACCGCGCCCTCGGGGGCGAGACTGCCGCGCAACACGACGAGATGGCTGTCTTTCTTGATGGGCGACTCGAAACTGCTGACGATGGTCTGCCCGGGTGGATAGTCGCGAACACCGCGCAGGTTTTCTGCGAGCGTTTTTCCAGTCACGGTCAGACAGTCGCCGTGCAGCAGGCCCCGCTCAAGCAGACGTTTCATCAACGGCTGTATGCCACCGATGGCAATCAACTCCGACATCGAATATCGGCCGCTCGGTCGCAAATCCGCGAGCACGGGAACGCGCCGCCCGATGCGCGTGAAGTCAGCGAGCGACAGTTTCACGTTGGCCGCGCGCGCGATGGCCAGCAGATGCAGCACGGCATTAGTCGAGCCGCCCACGGCAATGGTGACCGTGATGGCGTTTTCGAACGCCTTGCGCGTCAAAATCTTTGAAGGCGTGATGCCCCGCTTGACGAGTTCGACCACTGCCTTGCCAGCGCGCCGGCAGTCATCGAGCTTGTTGCTGCCAACGGCTTCCTGCGCCGAGCTGTCGGGCAAAGATAGACCGAGCGCCTCGATCGCCGAGGCCATGGTGTTGGCGGTGTACATGCCGCCGCAACTTCCCGGCCCGGGGATTGCCGTGCGCTCGACTTCGGCGAGTTCCGCATCGGTGACCTTGCCGGCGGCATGACCGCCCACGGCCTCGAAGACCGAGACGATGTCACGTCGTTTCGCGCCGGTGCGAATCGTGCCGCCGTAGACGAACACCGCCGGACGATCGAGCCGGGCGATGGCGATGGCACAACCTGGCATGTTCTTGTCGCACCCGCCGATGGCCACGATGCCATCGAACCCTTCGGCACCCACCACGGTCTCGATCGAATCGGCGATCACTTCGCGAGATACCAGCGAATAGCGCATGCCGGGCGAACCCATCGAGATGCCGTCGGACACCGTGATGGTGTTGAAGAGCACGCCCTTGCCGCCCGCCGCGTTCGCACCCGCCTCGGCTTCGGCCGCGAGCGTGTTGATGTGCATGTTGCACGGCGTGAGATTCGCCCAGGTCGAGGCGATGCCAATCTGGGGCCGCTTGAAATCGGCGTCGGTGAAGCCCACGGCCCGCAGCATCGCTCGCGACGGGGTCTGCTTGGCACCATCGACCACGAGTCGCGACCAGCGTCGCGGATCAGCAGCCGCTGCGTGCTTCTTGCGGTTGTTCATCTTGTCTGTTCCTCCAAAGATTTTGCGGTCGCTGACGAACGCGGCGGATCAGCCGAAGCGCTCGTCAATGAATCGATCGACCAAACGCACGCACTGCGCTTCGGCGCCGACCGGACGTCCCGGTCGTTCGCGGCCGTTCCAGGCGTACAGATCGAAATGTGCCCACGAGCGAGCCTTGCCGATGAAGCGTCGCAGGAAGAGCGCGCCAAACACCGCCCCGGCAAACGCGCCCGGCGCGACGTTGCCGAGATCGGCGACACGACTACCGAGTTCCTCGTCGTAGGAATCCCACAAGGGCATGCGCCAGACCGGATCGCACTCGCGCTCGCCGCAGCCTTGCAGCTGCCCGGCCAGCACGTCATCGGTGGTGAACAACGCGGGCAACTCGGGGCCGAGCGCCACCCGCGCCGCGCCGGTGAGCGTTGCAAAGTCGAGCAACAGCGCTGGCGACTCGCTGTCGGCCTCAGTGAGTGCGTCCGCCAAGACGAGTCGCCCTTCGGCATCGGTGTTACCGATTTCGACCGTCAAACCGCGCCGCGAGCGCAACACGTCACCGGGCCGATAGGCACTCGCCGAAATCGAATTTTCGACCGCTGGCACGAGGACTCGCAGACGCACCGGCGCATTGCGTCGCATCAGGCACTGCGCCGTCGCCAGCGCGACCGCCGCGCCGCCCATGTCCTTTTTCATGAGCAACATGCCTGCAGAGGGCTTGATATCGAGACCACCGGAATCGAAACACACGCCCTTGCCTACCAGCGTGACGCGCGGATGGCTGGGATCGCCCCAACTGATGTCGATGAGGCGCGGCGCCTGCTGACTCGCGCGACCGACCGCATGGATCAGCGGATAGTTGTCGCGCAATAGCTCATCGCCGACGAGGCAGCGAAAACTTGCGCCACACTCGCGCGCCAGTGAAGCCGCCGCCTCGGCAAGCTCGGCGGGACCGAGCTCGTTGGCCGGGGCGTTGATCAAATCGCGTGCCCAGAACGAGGCTTCGATCTGCCGCAATACGCCCGCCGGATCAACACCCGAAGGCGGCACGAGACGAGCGCGACGCGGCATCGGCGGTGGTGCCGACTTGAAGCGCTGAAACCGATAGCCCCCCTGCAACCAGCCAAGCAGCATCTGCCGCGCCGCCGCGGCCGGTAACTCGGTGGCGAGATGAAAATCCTCGCCCGGCAACTTTTCGGCGAGACCGGCAACGTGCCAAAGCGTCAGCCGATCCCACTCCGCGAGCGGGCCGACGCCCGCGATCGCGCCGAGAATGCGTCCGTCGGCAGCAGGCAAAGCGAGAACACGATGCCGCTCCGCCTGAAAACCCTGCGCTTCGAGCCATCTCACGAGGTGAGCGGGCTGCGCCGCCATGAAAGCGGCGAGCTCGCTTTCTCGCAGTAACCAGAGTGGCAGCGTGCCGGCGTGGGCGTGACAAAGGGCGGTCGATGACATGGGTGGATGTTAGCCCGATCCAGAGCATTCCGTGCCCGACGTGCGGCGCGCTACCTGCAACACCAATTGACACCATGGCGAGGTGCGTGGTGCAATTTCGCCGTGATTCGTGCCATCCAGTTCATCTGTAACGCCCGCCCGGCTCTCGCCGGTCGTCGGCTATCGGCTGAACTATCGCTATCCCGAGTGGATAGCCGGTGCGGGTCGCCCGCCGGGGTCTGAGGTCAGAGCGCCTAGATCCAGCGACGAGCGAAGGTCATAGGAAACCCCGCACCGGCCGAGCGCCGCTGCGGGGTTTTTTTTCGTGTCGGTTTTCAATGTTGATCAATGCAACCGGGAGTCTCGAGATGAAGTTGTTTTCCCAGAAGGACGTCGACAAAAAGGCACTGCGTGGCGCGCGAATCTGCGTGCTGGGGTACGGCAGCCAGGGACGCGCACATGCGCTCAACCTCAAAGATAGCGGCTACGACGTAGTGATCGGCGTCCGCAAGGGTGGCAGCTGGAAGAAGGCCAAGAAAGACGGGCTGCCCGTTGCCGAACCCGCGGAGGCCGTCAAGGGCGCCGAGCTGGTGGCCATGCTGGCCCCGGATCTCGCGCAAAAGGATCTCTACAACGCGGTCGTCGGCAACCTCAAGAAGGGGGCGACGCTGCTGTTTGCGCACGGTTTCAATATTCACTTCAAGCAGATCAAACCCCGCAAAGACCTCGATGTGGTGCTGATCGCACCCAAGGGCCCGGGCGATCTGGTGCGCCGCCAGTACGAACAGGGCCGCGGTGTGCCCTGTCTCATCGCCGTGTTCCAGGATGCCTCGAAGCGCGGCTTCGCCAAAGCGCTGGCTTACGCCCACGGTATCGGCGGTACGCGCGGCGGCGTGCTGCAGACCACCTTTGCCGAGGAGACCGAGACGGATCTCTTTGGCGAGCAGGCCGTGCTCTGTGGCGGTGCCACCGAGCTCGTCGTCAAGGGCTTCGAGACGCTGGTCGAGGCCGGCTATCAGCCCGAGGTCGCCTACTTCGAGTGCATGCACGAGCTGAAGCTGATCGTCGATCTGCTGCATGAGGGCGGCATCTGGAAGATGCACAAGTTCATCAGCGAAACCGCCAAATACGGCGATCTGACGCGCGGCCCGCGCGTGGTCAACAAGAAGACCAAGGCCGAGATGCGCAAGATTCTCAAAGAAATCCAGCAGGGCAAGTTCGCTCGCCAGTGGATCCGCGAGAACGCCAACGGCCGCAAGAAGTACGACAAGATGTTGAAGACCGACTTGAATCGCCAGATCGAGAAAGTCGGCTTCGAACTGCGTGGCCGCATGCCCTGGCTCGATCAGGGCCGCTGAGCTCCACCCCCCCCGCAAAGGAGTCGCAAGGACATGACCTCGAATGCAGACCGCGTGATGATCTTCGACACCACGCTGCGCGATGGCGAACAGGCGCCGGGTTGCAGCATGACGCAGCCCGAAAAGCTGCGGGTTGCGAAGGCACTGGCGGAACTAGGGGTCGATGTGATCGAAGCGGGCTTTCCGGCCGCCTCGATCGGCGATTGGGAATCCGTCAACGCCGTAGCGCGTGAGGTGCAGGGACCCATCATCTGCGGCCTCGCGCGCTGCGATCGCGGCGACATCGCCAAAGTGGCGAGCGCGATCGCGCCTGCCGCGCGACGACGTATCCACGTCTTTCTTGCCACCAGCGCGATCCATCGCGAGTACAAGCTCAACATGGCCAAGGACGAGATCATTCGGCGTGCCGTCGAGGGCGTGAAGATCGCTCGTGAATACTGCGACGACATCGAGTTCTCGCCCGAGGATGCCTCGCGCACCGAACTCGAATTTCTGGCCCAGGTGGTCGAGGCGGTGATCGATGCGGGCGCCTCCACCGTGAACATCCCCGACACCGTCGGCTATACCGTGCCACACGAGTTCGCGGAGCTCTTTCGCTACCTGCGCAAGAACGTTCCTAACATCGATCGCGCGCGGCTCTCGGTGCACTGCCACGATGATCTCGGCATGGCGGTGGCCAATAGCCTGATGGCCGTGGTGGCGGGCGCGCGTCAAGTCGAGTGCACCATCAACGGTATCGGCGAGCGGGCCGGCAACTGCTCGCTCGAAGAAGTGGTCATGGCGCTGCGCACGCGCGAGACCTTTTTCAACGCGCACACCGGCATCAATTCGCAGCGGCTCTATCCGGTCTCGCGACTCGTCTCGAGCATCACCGGCATGCCGATCCCGCGTAACAAGGCGGTCGTCGGCGAGAACGCCTTCGCGCACGAATCGGGTATTCACCAGCACGGCATGCTCAAGCATGCGAGCACCTACGAAATCATGCGGCCGCAGGACGTCGGCCTCTCGCGCTCGAGTCTCGTGCTCGGCAAGCACAGCGGGCGTCACGCGCTGCGCGAACGCATCAAGGAGCTCGGCTTCGAACTCGAAGACACCGAGTTCGAGCGCGTATTCAACGAATTCAAGGCGCTCGCTGATCGCAAGAAAGAACTCTTCGATGGCGATATCGAAGCGCTGGTTCTACGCGCCGAAGGCGGCGAAAACGGACCGTGGTTTCTCAGCTCTCTGAAGACGAGTTCCGAAGGCGGTCTTGGTCATGCCAGCATTGTCCTGCGCAATTCGGACGGCTCGATGGTCGAGCGCAGCGCAAGCGGCGACGGCCCGGTCGATGCTGCGTTCAAGGCCATCGAAGATGCCACCGGGCTGCGCCCCGCGTTGCAGAAATTCGAACTGCGCAGCTTGACTGAGGGCGAAGACGCCCAAGGCGAAGCGGTGGTGTACGTCAACCATGGCGAGCGCAGCTATCGCGGCTCAAGCGTCACCACCGACATTGTCGAGTCCGCGACCCGCGCCTTTCTCGAGGTGATCAATCGCATCGAGATGTCGCAACGGGCACAGGCAGCTGCCTGACGCGATCACGCGTACCCTCACCCATCCCCATCTTTCGCATCCACAGCAGACGAGAAGTCGAAATGTCCGCAGCCAAGACCATGTTCGAGAAAGTCTGGCAGGCCCACGAGGTCGTGCCCGAGACCGCCGACACCCCGGCCGTCATTTTCATTGACCTGCACTTGACTCACGAGGTCACCTCGCCACAGGCGTTTTCCCTGTTGCGCGAGCGCGGCCTGCGGCTGCGCCGTCCCGACCTGACGCTGGCCACGATGGATCACGCCACGCCGACACGCACCGAGCAAGTGTTCGGCGGCGCGCCGATCACCATCGAGTCCGCGGCGAAGCAGATTCGCCAGCTCGAGCGCAACTGTGCCGACTTTGGCGTGGAGCTGCTCGGCATGCAGGATGCACGTCGAGGTATCGTGCATATCATCGGTCCCGAACTCGGCGTGACGCAGCCGGGCAAGACCATCGTCTGCGGCGACAGTCACACCTCGACGCACGGCGCCTTCGGCGCCCTCGCCTTCGGCATCGGCACCACGGAAGTCGGCCACGTGCTCGCCACGCAGTGTCTGCTGCAAAAGAAGGCAAAGACTTTTGCCGTCGAAGTCGATGGGTTGCTTACGGCGGGCGTCACGCCCAAGGATCTGATCCTCGCCATCATCGGCGAAGTCGGCGTTTCGGGTGGCACGGGGCACGTCATCGAGTATCGCGGCGCGGCGATTCGCGCCATGTCGATGGAAGAGCGCATGACGGTGTGCAACATGTCGATCGAAGCAGGCGCCCGCGCCGGCATGATCGCCCCCGACGAGACCACTTTCGCTTACCTTGCCGACAAGCCGCGCTCACCCAAGGGTGCGGCTTGGGACGCCGCCCTCGCCCGCTGGCGCGCGCTGCCGACGGATGCGGGCGCCGTGTTCGACAAGACGGTACATATCGACGCGGCGACGCTTGAACCGATGGTGACCTACGGCACCAATCCGGGCATGGTCGTGCCGGTACGCGGCAGCATCCCCGATCGTCGCGGCGATCCGGTGTTCGACGCCGCCATGAAATACATGGGCCTGAATCCCGGCGAACCGATCGGCAATGCGCCGGTCAACGTGGTGTTCGTCGGCAGTTGCACCAATGGCCGCATCTCGGATCTGCGCGCCGCGGCGAGCGTACTGCGCGGTCACAAAGTCGCCAAGGGCGTGCACATGCTGATCGTCCCTGGCTCGCAAGAGGTCAAACGTCAGGCCGAGTCCGAAGGTCTCGATGAGATTTTCCGCAGCGCCGGCGCCGAATGGCGCGAATCGGGCTGCTCGATGTGTCTTGGCATGAACGGCGATACCGTGGGCAAGGGCGAGTATTCGGTGAGCACCAGCAATCGCAACTTCGAGGGCAGGCAGGGGGTCGGCGCGCGCACCCTGCTCGCGAGTCCGCAGACGGCGGCCGCCTCGGCGATCCGTGGTCGCGTCACCGACCCGCGTGAACTTTTGAACGGCTGAGTCCGACGGAGCGTCTGCCCATGAAAATCTCCACGATCCGCTCACGCACCGTCGTGATGCCTTCGACCAACATCGATACCGATCAGATCATCCCTGGTCGCTTTCTCACCACCACCACCAAGGAAGGTCTCGGCGCACAACTTTTCGCCGATTGGCGTTACGACGCGGCTGGCAACCCCAAGCCCGACTTCATCCTCAACAAGCCGGAGTCGGCAGGGTGTCGGGTCCTCGTCGCCGGTCGTAACGTAGGCTGTGGCTCATCGCGCGAACACGCCCCTTGGGCTCTGCTGGACTACGGCTTTCAGGCAGTGATCAGCACCGAGATCGCCGATATCTTCCGCAACAATTCTTTGAAGAACGGACTTTTGCCTGTGGTGGTGGACGAAGCCACGCACACTTGGCTGCTTGCCAACCCCGGCGCCGAAGTCGAGATCGATCTCGACAGCGCCACCATCAAGCTGCCGGGTCGCGAGCCGGTGCGCTTCCCCATCGACCCGTTCGCTCGTTACTGCCTCATGAACGGCGTCGACGAGCTCGGCTTCCTGCTGTCGCAGGATGCCGCGATCAAGCAATACGAGAGCAGGCTTGGCGCATGAAGGCTCGCATCGCGGTTCTCGGGGGCGATGGCATCGGCCCCGAAGTCGTCGCTGAGGCCGTGCGCGTGCTGCGGGCCGTTGCGGCGCAGCACGGCCACGAGTTCACACTCGACGCCCTGCCCTTCGGTGGCGTCGCCATCGATGCCTTCGGCGACGGTTTGCCACCGCAGACCCTGCAAGGCTGTCTCGCCGCCGATGGCGTGCTGCTCGGCGCGATCGGCGGTCCGCAGTGGGGACCGAATGCGCCCGTGCGTCCGGAGCCCGCGCTATTGCGCTTGCGCGCCGCGCTCGGTGTGTATGCCAATCTTCGACCGGTCAGGGTGCACCCGCGCTTGCGCGCGGCGTCGCCGCTAAAGCCGGAGATCATCGATGGCGTAAATCTGCTCTTTGTCCGTGAACTTACGGGCGGCATCTACTTCGGCAAGAAATCCCTCGAGGGGGATCGAGCCACCGACGAGTGCGCCTACACCGTAAGCGAAATCGAGCGCGTCACACGGGTCGCCGGCAGGCTCGCGACACGCCGCCGCAAAAAAATCACGCAAATCGACAAATCCAACGTGCTCGAGACGTCGCGTCTGTGGCGCAATGTCAGCGAACGCGTCGTTCGGGAAGAGTTTCCGGGCGTCACGATTGAACACATGCTGGTCGACTCGGCCGCGATGCATCTCATCCGCAATCCGCGCGATTTCGATGTAATCCTGACCGAGAATCTCTTCGGCGACGTACTCACCGATGAAGCGGCGATGCTCGCAGGTTCACTCGGCGTGCTGCCCTCCGCCGCGATCGGCGAAGGCCAGCGTGGACTCTATGAACCCATCCACGGATCCGCGCCCGATATCGCGGGGCGCGGGATCGCGAACCCCATCGGCACCATCATGAGCGCCGCCATGCTGCTTCGCCATTCGCTCGGCCTTGAGGGCGAAGCGCAGGCCATCGAAAAAGCCGTCGGCCGCGCGCTTGATGCGGGTGCGCGCACGGCGGACATCGTAGCGTCCGGAGAGACTGCGCTGACCACCGTGCAAATGGGCGACGCAGTGCTTGCGGCGCTTGGCTGAGGCGCATCGCCGGGCGATTCAGCGATCCCCCTGATCTGCCGATCAGCTCTAGAGTGCCGCGAGTGCGCGCTCGAGGTCGGGCTGCAGGTCTTCCAGCGCTTCGATGCCGATCGAGAGCCGCAACAAACCGTCGGTGAGGCCCGCAGCGGCCCGCGCCGCGGGGTCCATGGCGGCATGCGTCATGCTCGCAGGATGCGCGATCAGGCTTTCGACGCCGCCCAACGACTCGGCCAAAGAAAATAGCTCGAGCGCCGCAAGGAAGCGTCGCACCGTAGCGGTGCCACCCTGCAGTTCGAGCGTGATGATCGCGCCAAAGCCGCGCTGCTGACGCGCCGCCACCGTATGCCCGGGGTGCGCCGCGAGACCGGGATACCAGACCTTGGCCACGGCAGATTGCTCTGCAAGCCACACGGCAAGCGCGTTCGAATTGCGTTCGTGTATCGCCATGCGTGCATGCAAGGTGCGCAGACCTCGCAAGGTCAGGAAGCTGTCAAACGCCGCCCCCGTCATGCCGAGCGCATTGGCCCACCACGCGAGCTGCTGCGCATCTTCCGCGCTCGCCGCGATCACCGCGCCGCCCACCACGTCGCTGTGACCGTTGATGTACTTGGTGGTCGAGTGCACCACGATATCGGCGCCAAGCGACAGCGGATTTTGCAACGCGGGCGACAGAAACGTGTTGTCCACCACAGAGCGCGCACCGGCCGCGCGAACCTTTGAGGTCAGCGCTTCGATGTCGGTGATGCGCAGCAAAGGATTGCTGGGCGTCTCGATCCAGCACAGGGCAAATGGCCGTGCGAGTGCTGCATCGACCGCTACCGGGTCGCCGAAGTCGACGAAATCGACCACAAAATCGCCGCGACGATGCCAAGCCGAGAACAGTCGAAACGTGCCGCCATAACAGTCGTGCGGCGCAATGATCCGCGACTGACGTGACAGAATCTGCCCGGTGAGTGCGATGGCGCCCATGCCGGACCCTGTGATCACAGCGCCTTGTCCACCTTCGAGATCGTTCAAGGCATCGCTGAGCAAATCTCGCGTCGGATTGCCGGAGCGCGAATAATCGTAACGCCCCTTCACACCGAATTCGGGGAACGCGTAGGTCGAACTGAGGTGGATCGGCGGCACGACCGCGCCCGTGGCAGGGTCAGTCTCAAGGCCGGCGCGCACCGCCTTCGTGCGCGGATCCAGGGACGTGGTCATGGGGTCGACTCCGTGAGCGATGCGAATATCGGTTTGAGCTGCCCCGCCTCTTTCAAGAACGCATCGTGGCCGTAAACCGAGGAAATCTCGTGCAGCCGCGCCTGCGGCAACCGGGCACACATCGCACGCATGTCGGCGACGGGCACGAGCTGATCCTCACGCACCGCAATCGCGGTCACCGGAACGAAGACACGACTCGCGTCGATACGGTGCAGATCGATCGATTCAGAGAGCGTCAAGAAGGCATCCGGCTGATAGCGCTGCGCGTAATCGCGTCCTCGCGCGAGCAGATATTCTTCGACGGGAAAGATGAACCCTTGCGGGGTATTCTTTGGCGACCCGGTGAACCGCGCGGCGAACTCCTCCGGGCTGCGATAGGTGGACATGGCGAGAGCACGCGCCAACTCCAAACCCCGCTCGGCTTGTCCGGCATCGAGACCGAAACGCACGATACGACGCTGCACGCTGCGCCACGCGGTCGACATCGGGTGGCTGCGATCCGCGGCGCTGATGACAACCAGCTGCGCCACCCGATCCGGGTACCGCTCGCCGAACGCCAAGGCCACCATGCCACCGTAGGAGGCGCCGACAATGGCGCACAGAGCTCGAATACCGAGGTGATCGAGCAGACGCCGCAACAACTCGGCCTGGTCGTAGGACGAGACCGCCGGGAATGCCCCGCCCTCGCGCGGCCCACTGGTCTCGCCACTGCCACCCAGATAATCAAACGACAAGACCCGCAGTTGGTCCGTCGGCAACGCGAGACCGGGACCGGCGACTTCGCTCCACCAACCCGCCTCGGTCCTCTCGGCGCCGGATCGCTCCACCGCCTCGACTCGGCGGTTCGCGGAGATACCGCCGAGCGCGACCACCACGGGCGCAGTCACCGGACCCGTGAGTTGCCAACCGACACGAACGCCCTCGAGGGTACCGCCGTGATGCAGCGTCACGCGGCCCGGAATTTCGAGCACGCCCTCGCGCTTGTCGGCGCCGGCAGTAACCCCGTCAGCTGAAGCGACTGAGGCTGCGCCGCCTGCCACGCGCGAAACCAGGATCGAGACGTTTGATATCGACACACGATGCTCCCGCAAACACCGAGCACTCCGGGAGAGCGACCGCGTCGCCGCGGCAACATCGATGCCCATCGCGCAAGCGCGCCGCATCGACCGCTCATCTGACGCTGCGCCGACATCGGCGCTGCGCGGAGTTGGCACCTTGCCCAGGATGGTTAATCCTGGCGGTTGCCCCGGCTTCACTGGGCCTTTCCCTCAGCCGGTCTCGATGAGAGCCGCGAAATATACGGTCGGGCCCGGCCTGAGTCAACGCTCGCCCCTTGCCGGGCGCCCGAGGTTGTATTAACGTACTAACACGCTACTACGTTGTTACAGCCTCGATATATCGCGCGGGCAATCCCGATGAAAACCCAAGAACGAACAACCGGCCGACAAGGCGCCCGTTCCGAGCGCAATCTCTATCAGGCCGTCCTCACTCTAAAAACAGTTGAGGAATGCCGTGCCTTCTTTCGCGATCTGTGCACGCCCGCAGAACTCGAAGCGATGGCTGATCGCTGGACTGTAGTCGAATGGTTGCAGCGTGGCGTCCCCTACCGCGAGATCCACAAGCAGACCGGCGTCAGCGTGACCACCATCGCGCGCGTCGCCCGCTACGTCGGCAGCGGCAACGGCGGCTACGACATCGCGACAGAGCGTCTCGAAGCAAGCCGCAGCACATCAACAAGCAACTCGCGCTGAGCCTGCGCGAATAGCCGATCGATCACGATTCACCGAGCAGTGCACATGGACCAGAACAGACTCAAGCTTGCCATCCAGAAGTCTGGACGGCTGACCGAACACTCGACCGACCTGCTCGGGCGCTGTGGACTTAAGTTTTCGCGCGGCAAGGACCAATTGGTCGGGTTCGGTGAAAACATGCCGCTCGATCTGTTGTTTGTGCGCGATGACGACATTCCCGACCTCGTGGAAGAAGACGTTTGTGATCTCGGCCTCGTAGGCCTCAATGTCGTCGAAGAAAAACGACTGCAGCTTGCCTCGCGCGGGTACCCGGCGCGCTTCGAGATCATTCGAGCGCTCGACTTCGGACGCTGTCGCCTGTCGATCGCCATGCCAGACGATGCAGACTGGGACGGTCATGCGAGTCTGATCGGCAAGCGCATCGCCACCACCTATCCCAATGTGCTTGCACGTTGGCTCGCCGAACGCGAGATCGAAGCTGAAATCGTCGTGCTCTCCGGCGCGGTCGAGATTGCACCGCGGCTCGGCAGAGCTGACGCCATCTGCGATCTCGTGTCCACCGGTTCCACGCTCGTGGCCAATCGCCTGCGCGAGGTCGAGACTGTTTTGCAGAGTCATGCTGTTCTCGTGCGCACGCCGCTCGCCCTGCCACCGGCGAAGAGCGAGTGGGTCGAGCGTTTGCTGATGCGCATCGATGGCGTGCAACAAGTTCGCGAGAGCAAGTACATCATGCTGCACGCGCCACGCTCGGCGCTTCCCGCGATTCGCCGCCTACTGCCGGGAAGCGAGTCGCCGACTATCATTCCGCTCGAGGGTGGCAGCGACAAGGTCGCGGTGCACGCGGTCTGCCGCGAGAACGTCTTCTGGGAAACCCTGGAGGCACTGAAGGCCGCGGGTGCGAGCGCCCTGCTTGTACTGCCGGTCGAGAAGATGCTCGCATGATGCTGCCGATATTGGAGGTCGCGCGGCTCGACGCCGCGGCGCGTCGAGCTGCCCTCGCCCGTCCCAATGCCGACGATCGGGACCAACTCGTTGCGCGGGTCCGCGAGACCGTCGCGCGGGTGCGCACAGAGGGCGATGACGCGGCCCTCGATTATGCCCGTCGTTTCGATGGTGGAGCACCAGCGAACCTGCGGGTGCCGCAAGCGGAAATCGCTGCGGCAATGTCAGTGATCGGCGACAACGCCCTCTCGGCGCTCCGCCGTGCGATCGACAACGTGCGCAAGTTCCATCAGGCACAGCTCGCCCCGGAGCTGAGTATCGAGACCTCCCCCGGGGTGCGCTGCGAGCGGGTCTTCAGGCCCATCGACGCAGTGGGTTTGTACGTCCCGGGCGGCAGTGCACCACTGCCTTCGGCGCTGATCATGTCGGCGGTCCCCGCATCGATCGCCGGCTGCCCGCGACGAATTCTTTGTTCACCGGGGACCCGACAAGGGCGTATCGATCCGGTGATTCTCGCCACGGCACAGCTCTGCGGCATCGACGAGGTTTTTGCCTTGGGTGGTGCGCAGGCTATCGCGGCCATGGCCTATGGCACGCAGACAATTCCGAAGGTCGACAAGATTTTTGGTCCTGGGTCGGCCTGGGTGACTGCCGCCAAGCAAATCGTCGCCGAAGACCCGCTAGGCGCCGCACTCGATCTGCCCGCAGGGCCCTCCGAGGTGCTGGTGATTGCCGACGAGACCGCCGATGCGGTGTTCGTCGCGGCTGATCTATTGGCGCAGGCCGAACACGATCCGCTGTCGCAGGCGATATTGTTGACGACCTCGCCCGCGCTGGCGGCCGCGGTCCGCGAGCATGCCCTGCGCTTCCTCGGCAATCTTTCGCGCCAGCATATTCTTGAGCAATCCCTCGCGCGCAGCCGCATTCTGCTCGTGACCGATCTCGACACCGCGATCGCGCTCTCGAACGACTATGCGCCGGAGCATCTGATTCTGCAGGTCAGTGAGCCGCGTCGTCGGCTGCCGCAGATCACGGCCGCTGGCTCGGTGTTCTTGGGTCCCTGGAGTCCGGAACCGCTGGGCGACTATTGCTCCGGTACTAATCACGTGCTGCCCACCTATGGCTTCGCCCGCGCCTACAGCGGCCTGTCGGTCGGTGACTTTCAGCGTCGCATCACCATTCAGGAGCTCACGCCCGCTGGTCTCGCGGATCTCGGACCCGTCGCCGAAACCCTCGCCGGTCTCGAAGGGCTCGATGCGCATGCGCTCGCCGTGTCGGTGCGGTTAGGCAAGCTTGCCACCGCAGCCAACGAGACGTCCGATATCGCTGCCGCTACAGCAGCTGCTACCGCGATGGCGGCTCAAGCGCTCGTCAATCGTCTCGCGAGGCCGTCCATCGTTGCGCTGCGCGCCTATGAGCATGCCCATTGGGATCCTCGCTTCGAACGCTTGCACGCCAACGAATCGCCATGGCCACCCGCTAGCGCGCCGAGCTCGACGCTGCATCGCTACCCGGAGCCGCAGCCCGCAGACCTGCGAGATGCGCTGGCGAACCTCTATCACGTTGACCGCGATCAGCTGCTGATCGGCCGAGGCAGCGATGAAGCCATCGATCTTTTGACGCGCGCGTTTTGCGAGGCATTTCGCGACCGCGTCGTCGTCTGTCCGCCGACCTTCGGTATGTATGCGGTGGCCGCAAATATTCAGGGTGCACGCGTTGTCGAGGTTCCACTGCTCGAGGGCTTTCAGCTCGACTGTGCCGGCATCGAAGCGGCGATCGACGGCGGCAGCAAACTCATCTGGCTGTGTTCGCCGAATAACCCGACGGGTAACCTGCTGCGCCGCGAGCATATCGAGCGTGTTCTGCGTGCGGCGCGCGGTCGCTGTCTCGTAATCGTCGATGAGGCCTATGCCGAGTTTTCGCCTGAGCC
>JBILGD010000034.1:0-22335 GCA_044351225.1 Steroidobacteraceae bacterium | reverse complement strand
CCGGAACCCGCGAGTGTGAAGCGTGCTCGCTCGCTGCGAAAAGGCGGCGTGACGTCGGCGAGCGGCCAGCGCAGCTGTTGCCAGTTGCCCGCGAGCTCGAGCTGCAAGCCAGTTTCGGTGCCGGTGACGCGGCCGTCGATGACCGCTCGGGCGCCCGATGGCGCATGCCTTACCCCAAAGCGCCGCGCGGTGAGCACGCCCTGAGAATAGCGACCGTCGAAGTCGACCTCGAGCGCGCCGGCGGCAAGCCCCGGCGGCAGCACAGTGCCCTGCGCCCGGTAGCCGTTGCGGTCGATTTCGAGTTCGAGCGTACCGTCGATCAAGCCGAGAAAGTCCGAGCCGCCGAATTTACGCAGATCGAGGCCGGCGAGCGTGGCCTCGCCCTGCACGCTCCACGGCAGCAGCAGGCGCAGCGAACCTTGCGCGATCTGCGCCGTGAAAGGCTCGAGCAGGCGCGCATCGAAGCTTGCCGCGGCCAGATCGCCATCGACCGTCGCGGTGGCACGCCATGGTGGGCCGCGCTTCGGCTGGTAGAGCGCGCGCACATCGACATCGAGACCGAGCGGATTTGCCGCCAGCAGACGCCCATCGGCATCGAGCGTGATGTTGCCGAGCTGCGTGCGCAGCGCGCGGATCTGCAGTGCTTCACTGCGCACCAAAGTATTCAGGGTGGTATCGCGAAACAGCACCGCAGCAGCGCGGGCCGGTCGGATCTCGATCAATCCGACCCGTGCATCCCCGGCGTTCAGTGTCAGCAGACCGGGCAGAAAGCGCATCGGTCGATTCGGTGGCGGTCGATCACGCGGCTGCGGCAGGATCTCCACGCGATCTGCCTGCAGGCCGCGCAGCTCGATGGTCTGCCAGAGCAGCGGCAGCAATTCGAGTTTGGCGCGCACGCCATGCAATCGCAGATGAAAGACATCGTGGTCGATCTCGACGGCATCGATCACGAATCCCCCGGCGAGGCTACCGCGCACGTCGCGTATCTGCAGTCGCTCCACGGTGCCGAACTGTGCGGGGATCTGTCCGAGCAGAAAGCGCAGCGTGCTTTCGGAGTGTCCGAGTACCCAGAGCGCCGTCAGCGGTGCCGTCAGCAAGATGACGGCGATGAGGGTCAGGATGAGACGGGTGCGCTTCACGAGGGATCAGAGTTTGGGCGAGAAGTTGAAGTGCAGCCGCGGTCCGGAACGCTCATCGAAGCCGGGCTGCAGATTGCAGCGAGGATCCGGCGTCGCGCTGCGACAGACCGGATTGGTGAGCGGCTGCGCGATATCGATGCCCAGCGTGACGATCGGCAGGCGCAGCCTGATGCCGATACCCGCCGAAAACTGCAGCGGATCACCAAAGGAATCGACGGCATTGCCAGCATCAAAGAAAACGGCAAGGCCGAGGTTGCGCGGCAGATCGCGGATCACCTCGACCGTCGCGGTCAAAAGGTGACGACCGCCCACCTTGGCGCTGCCCGAATCGATCGGCGAGAGGTCATTGAAACCGAAGCCACGTACGCTGCGATCACCGCCGGCGAAAAAACGCTCGGTGCCGGGCAGACTCGCCGTGTCGGAAACGAGCGTCGCGCCGAGTTGGCCGCGCACGAACAAGTGCCACTGCGGCGCCAGATCGAACACGCGCTCGCCCTCGAGCCGCAATTGCAGGTAGTTGTCGGTCGCGCCGAGCGCCTTCGCCGAGCCGCGCAACTCGGCGTAGAGCGCACGCGAAAAGAGTGCCTCGCCCAGATAGCCGCGCGGCACCGAGGCGTAGCTGATGCCGGGAATCACCAGCGTGTTCGATTTTTCGAAATCGGCACGGGAGGCCGTGGCTGTGGTGATGGTGTTGACCCGGCTGAAGGAGGCGAACATCACGCGCTGCCACTCGCCATCGACTTGGGTGATCGACGGTTGAAAACGGGTGGTTCGTGTATCGAGATCGCCGAGCTCGTCGCGGGCATAGCGAAGCTCGAAACCGAGTTTCTCGAGTGCAGGATCGCCAATCGGCACCACGTACCGCGCTTCGCCGGATTGCTCGAGTTGCGCTGCCTTCAGTTCGAAGCGCAATCGATGGCCGAGGTCATTGAGGCGGCGATTTTCCCAGGTGAGCGTACCGCGCGCCTTGCTGTCGGTGGCGTAACCGAGGCCGGTGGAGTAACGATTGCGTCGATTCGGGTCGGCACGAATGCTGATGGGTATTTCGCGAGTGTCGCCGTCGGGCTCGCCCGCCAGCACTTCGACACTGGAGAAATACTGACTGTCGTCGAGCGCGAACTGCGTGCGCAACAATTGCGTCGCATCGTAGGGGGTACCGTCTTCATAGCGCAGATAGCGCTGCAGCAACGGTTCTTTCAAAGAACGCTGTTCGATGGTGGTGGTACCGAAGCGATAACGCTCGCCGGTTTCCATGACGAGTCGTACGCTCGCGCGGCGCTGCACCGGGTCGACCAAAAGTTCATTGGCGGTGAAACGTGCATCGACGAAGCCGTAAGTCGCGGCGACGCGCCGCAGATCACTCTTGAGGGTGTCGTAGTTGCCGTGATCGAGTTGGGCACCGGAGCGCAGTGGCGTCGCGCCCAGCACGTCGCGAAAGGCCGCGAGTTCGCGACCCGGACCCTCGACTGAAACTTCCACGGTCTCGAGCATCACTGCGGCACCGGCTTCGATGTCGATGCGCGCTCGCCAGCGTCCCTCACCCGTCTGTTCGATGCGCGAGGTTACCTTCGCTTCGTAATGGCCGAAGGGCCGCAGCGCCGCGGCCGCTTCCCGCTCAGCGCGCTCCTGCAGGCGTTCGATGAGTGCCTGATCAAGATCATTGCGAGTCTTGTAGCGCTCGAGGCTGAGGAAGGCGAGCACGTTGCGGCGCAGTGCGCCCTCCACGCCGCTCACCTCGAGATCGATCGTCGCATGCGCTGCCGGAGCGGTGATCATCGCGAGCGCGAGACCGAGTAGTGGCAGCGTGGCGAAGCGGACACGAGTCATGCGGGCGGGGATTTCCGAGAAGCGACTGCAGCCGATTCTAACCAGCCCTTTGCGGGCAGCGTGTACCTCGCCGCATGGGACTGTTCACCCGCCGCATCAAAGCTGCGCTCCTCGAAGTGCACCCGACCATCATGACCGACCAGCAGGATCGACGAGCAGCGCGTGCCGTACTCTGGATGGTGCACAAAAGGCGAGGAGAGCAGGTGCTCCCACTCCAGCGTGAGACCGGTCACCGGCAACTCATCGTGGGCCGCGCGCTGGCGGTCTGCGAGAGCATCCCAGAGGAACGCCGTATCTTTCGCTGCTGCGGCGACCCAGCTCTCGAGGGCGTGCCGCAACCGCTGCAATTTCGGCCAAGGTGTATCGAGTACATGATTACTAAGCGCGTGGACGCCCGCCGCGAGCGGCCTCGCGAAGGGCTCGGCCCGATTACTCGCGTACCAGAGCGTCTCGGCATCGGCGAGCAGCAGATTGAAGCCTGCGTAAGTCGTCGTATCGCCGATGATCGACTCAAGGAATTGCCCGGCAGGACGCGCGCTTTGCAGATATTCGGGGATCAATCGGCCGCGGGTCGGTGCGCAGGGTCGCGGCGCGGCGGGTTCGCGAAAGTTGGTAATCAGCCCAAAGCGCCGATCTTGGGCGAGCCCGAACCAGGTGCCACCGGCTTGCAGATCGCGCCCCGCGAGAATCTGCCCCGCCCCCGCCCCCGCCCCCGCCCCCGCCCCCGCCCCGAGCCCCGGCCATGCGCCGAGCGCCGCCGCGGGCCGAGCGTGAAACTCGTCGCGGTTGGCCACCACTACCGCGCGCCACAGCGGATGCACATTCCACGCAAGAGCGGCGAGGCACACGAGCAGTCTCCCGAGCAGTGTGGCGGCGGCGCGCTACGTCAGCGCCGCGCCGCGGGCGTCCAGAAGCGCTGCGGCAAGCTGCGCAGCGGCATACTTGACCCGGCATCGAACCAGGTTTCGATGAGGCGATGCGAGATGGAGGTCGGCGGCGGCAGGGTCACCGCACCGGCGGCGATGTCGGCGCGGCTGAACCAGCGCGCGTCTTCGAGCTCGTCGCCGCCTTGCGGTACCGACCCCGGGACCGCCTCGGCCATGAAGCCGAGCATCAGCGATGAGGGGAAAGGCCAGGGTTGCGACGAGTGGTAATCGCTGGCGGCGACCTGCACGCGTGTCTCTTCGAACACTTCGCGCGCCACGGCATCTTCGAGGCTCTCGCCCGGCTCGACGAACCCGGCGATGGTTGAATAGCGACCCGCCGGCCAGATGGCCTGTCGCCCGAGCAAGGCCCGATCGCCATCCCGAACCAGCACGATGATCGCCGGATCGATTCGCGGAAAAAATTCGCTGGCGCAGGCAGGGACCGTGCAGCGCATGACATGCCCGGCGCGCACCGGCAGGGCTGGCGCGCCACAGACGCCGCAGAAGCGGTGGCGTTGCTGCCACCAAACCAGCGCCCGCGCGTATGCCAGCAGGCCGGCTTCTGCGGTCTCGAGCAGCGGCGCCAGCGGCCGCAATTCTTCGAAGCGCAGCGATGCGCTGGGCTGCTCTGCCTCGCGTGCGATCTGCACCAGCACACAGCGACGCTCCCTGAACCAACCGAGCAGCACCGGCGAGCGGCGATCGACCTCGCGGATCAGAGGATGCGAAGCCTCGAGAAACGCCGGCGCCGGCGGCTCACCGGCCACGCCCAAGGCGGTGCCGCTGACAGGCAGGAACAGCGTGGTGGGATCGGTGAGCGCGTCATCCAGCCAGCGCGGGTTTTCGCGCTCTTCGGCGCGCCGATCGAGGTAGGGTCCCGCGAGGAAGTTGGCGATGGAGCGTGCAGAGGAGGGCAGCATGAGAATGGACTCCCCCCAAGCAACGGGTCGGTCAGGTTTTGGGCGCCACCCGCATTCTATCAGTGTGGTTCGGGTGGCCGGAGGTGTCGCCGAACGGGTCGCCGAAAGCCTTGCTGCCGCTGCGCGCAGGCGAGGGGAGCTTCTCGGGCATGGGCGATTCGCAAGACCGGCAGAGTGGATCGCGAAGCGTGATGGCTTCGACGATGTTGACGGCCTGACAGCTCGGGCAGAAACGCAGCCGGATCTCATCGCCCGCGGTGAGCGCCGTGGCGAGGAAGGCGGCGTATTCGAAGTCGATGCGAGGGCGAGGGACGACGCGTCGATACGCCTCGAAAGCGTCGCAGAGCAGCCGGCCGCGCGCGATGGTGGGCACTTTGCGCAGCGAGGCGGGGTCTGGTCGATCGGGAATGGCGCCGAAGAGCAGCAGGATCGAGGCGAGCGCATGCGCATCGGCGCCGATTCCACTCGAACGCAGGAAATAACCGATTTGATGGGGGGATTTGCCGCGATGTCGCCGCAGCCCGGCACCCGGTTTGATGTAGGAGCGGAACAGCTTGCGGATGCGATCGTCGCTGAGGCCCGTCCAATGCCGGATGGTGTGGGTGCGGGCCTCGTGGCGGATCAGCCGCAAGGCGAGTTCAAGACGCAGTCGGTCGCGCTTGTAGCGCTCGTCGGTCACGTGCATGACCAGCTCCCTTCAGAATTTTTGACGCTATTTCCATGGAAAATATCCCAAAACAAACGCTGCGTTCCAAGTTGGTTTGGGCCACCATTTCCGGCGAAAAGACGGAGGAATGCATGGCCAGCGAAAAGAAACCCCCCGCCGCCGACCCAGCGGCCCTCGCCACCACCGAAACCGACTTCGCGCGTAGCGTCGATCGCGAGATCATCCGCCAGGTCGGCGGCATGAACTTGCGCGGCCTGCGCATCCTGCGCGAGGCGCTTGCTGCCTCGAAAACCGTATTGCCGGCCGCCGCCAGCACGCTGCGCGAAGACTGGCTGACGCTCGATGACGCGGCGCTCGCCTCGGTGGCGGATTGTCCTTACTTGCTGTTCGATCTGGCCACCGACACGGCCTTCACGCTGTGGCGCCGGGCTCAGGCCGGCGGTCCCCTGCCGCGGCTGCCGCCCGGCTTGTGCGAAGGTCAGGCCGGCGCCGGATTTGCGCGGCTGGTGTGCTACTTCGCCTGGCAGACCTCTCAGTCGCGGCCTGCCGCGGCATCCTTGCTGCTTGGCGTCTCGCCGGCGGGTTGCGCCGCCTTGCGGGCCCTCGAGCTGCCACAGATCGACGAACTCGCCGAGACGGCTGGCCCCAGCGTCAGTCTGCGCTGGAGCGACGATCTACGTTTCTGGCGGCAGCGTCTCGCAGCGGCCCGCGACGCCGACCGGGCCGCACTTTGGGAGAGCACTTTGGGTGGCGTGCAGCGTTTGGCTGCGGTATCACGCAGCGCCCGCCCCTAGCTTGGGTGAAATAGCGCGGGATCGAACAGCGCTGGGTCAAACAGCCCCGTGGTGGGCGAGTCACGCGCGCGACGCGCCGTGATATCTTTCCGCGCCTCATGGAAGCGCTGTCGGTTCGCGGTCTCGTCAAGCAGTATCGCAACGGAGTTCAAGCCCTCAAGGGCATTGATCTGTCAGTCGCCGAGGGCGATTTCTTCGCGCTACTCGGCCCGAACGGTGCGGGCAAGAGCACCCTGATCGGCATCTGCACCTCGCTCGTCACCAAGACGGCAGGTTCCATTCGCGTGTTCGGTCATGACCTTGACACCGACCTCGAAGCGGCCAAGGCCTGCATCGGTGTCGTGCCGCAAGAGCTCAACCTGAATCAGTTCGAGACGCCCGAGACCATCGTCATCAATCAGGCGGGTTTCTACGGCATCCCGCGGCATGTCGCCCGCGAACGCGCCGAGAAATACCTCTCGCGGCTGTCGCTCTGGGACAAGCGAAACAAGATGGCGCGCACGCTCTCGGGCGGCATGAAGCGGCGCCTGATGATCGCGCGCGCGCTGATGCACGAACCGCGGTTGCTGATTCTCGATGAGCCCACGGCCGGCGTCGACATCGAGATCCGCCGTTCGATGTGGGACTTCCTGCGCGAACTGAATGCCGCAGGCACCTCGATCATTCTCACCACCCACTATCTCGAGGAAGCCGAGACGCTCTGCCGCAACATCGCCATCATCGATGGCGGGCGCATCGTCGAGGCGGATCGTATGGATCGCTTGCTCCTCAGGCTGCACACCGAATCCTTCCTGCTCAGCCTGCGAGCGCCGCTCGTCGACATTCCCACCGTGCCCGGTTACGAGATTCGTCGCCTCGATCCGCAGACACTCGAGGTCGAAGTCAGCAAGGATCGTGATCTCAATGATTTGTTCAGTCGACTCTCTGCTGACGGTATTCAGGTGGTCACGCTGCGCAACAAGGTGAATCGGCTCGAGGAGATCTTCATGCGCCTCGTCGATAAATCGGGAGCCGCGGCATGAGCGCGGGTTTTGCGAGTACGCGCTGGATCGGCTTCCAGACCATCGTGTTGCGCGAGTTCGGGCGCATTCTGCGTATCTGGGGGCAGACGATCGTGCCCTCGGCGGTCACCGCGGCGCTTTATTTTGTCATCTTCGGCAGCCTCATCGGTCGACGCATCGGCCAGATGGATGGCGTCGATTACATGCAATACATCGCGCCTGGCCTCATCATGATGGCGGTGATCACTAACGCCTATGCCAACGTCTCTTCGTCTTTCTTTGGTGCAAAATTTCAGCGCTTCCTCGAAGAAATCTCGGTTTCGCCGCAGCCCAACTGGGTAGTGGTTCTCGGCTACACCGGTGGCGGGGTGCTGCGCGGCTTGCTGGTGGGTCTCGTGGTCACGGTGATCTCGCTCATCTTCACGAATCTCCCCGTGCACCACCTGTTCGTCATTCTGCTCGCCGTGCTGCTGACGGCGATCGTGTTCTCGCTCGCCGGTTTCATCAACGGTGTGTTTGCCAAAAATTTCGATCAGGTCAACTGGATTCCGACCTTCATCCTCACGCCGCTGACCTACTTCGGCGGTGTGTTCTATTCGATCAACCTGTTGCCCGATTGGGCGCGCACGCTGTCCTTCGCCAACCCCGTGCTGCACATGGTCAATGCATTCCGCTACGGGTTTCTCGGTCGCTCGGATGTCGATGTGCTGGTCGCCTTCGGCATCATGACGCTGGCGGCAGCGCTGCTCTTCGGTGTGGCGCTATGGCTGATGGAGCGCGGCATCGGTCTGCGTGACTGAACCGCATAACTGCCGTGAATCGCGCCAACGCCGACTTCTCGCCACCGCGCTGGCTGCGCGGACCGCATCTGCAATCCATCCTGCCGAGCCTGCCGCTGCGTCGCCGTTTGGTCGAGCGTCGCGCACGCCCGATGTTGGCCGTCAGTCGCGAGCTGCTGCTCGATTGTGGCGATGGCGTGAAGCTGCAGGCGTTCCATTCGCCGGCGCTTCACCGAGCTGCGCCGACGCTCGCGGTGTTGTTGCACGGTTGGGAGGGCAGTGCCAATTCGCTGTATGTGCTATCGCTGGCACAGACGCTGCACGCGGCTGGTGTCGACGTTATCCGTCTCAACCTGCGCGATCACGGCGACACGCACCATCTGAACCCGGATCTTTTTCACTCCTGCAGGCTGCCCGAAGTGGTGGGTGCCGTGCGTCGTCTGCAGTGGCTGTTCCCGAACCATCGACGCGTGCTGGCCGGTTTTTCTTTGGGCGGAAACTTCATGCTGCGGGTCGCCGCCGAGGCGCCGCGCGCCGGGCTCGAGATCAATCGAGCCATCGGCGTTTCGCCGGTCCTCGATCCGGCGACCTGCCTCGATGCGCTCGAGAAAGGCTGGTGGCTTTATCACGATTATTTTGTGCACAAGTGGACACGGTCGTTGCGGCGCAAACAGCAAGCCTGGCCCGGCCGGTTCGAGTTTGGTGACCTGCTCGCCTCGCGCGACCTGCGCAAGATGACCCGCGAACTCGTGCTCTCGCACGCGGGCTATGCCGATGTCGACAGCTATTTTCGCGGTTATGCGCTCACCGGCGATCGTCTGCTCGGTTTGCAGGTTCCCTCCACCATCATTGCTGCGCTCGATGACCCCATCATCCCTGCCGCTGACCTGCCGAAGTTGGCGACTTCGGCTGCCTTGCGTGTGGTGATGACACCGACCGGTGGCCATTGCGGATTCTTCGATTCGCTCACCGGACCTGGTTGGGCCGACCGCTACGTGTTGGACGAGTTGCAGCCCACCCGGGCGTCGCCTTGACCTAGAATCGTCACATGTCGGTACGTCGGCTGCTCGTCCTACCCGCGCTTTCGGCGCTGCTCCTGCTCGGCGCTTGTGGCGAATTGCAGGACTGGCGCGGTACGCAGCGCGCCGACACGCTCGAGGCCTATCAATCTTTCCTCGACCGTCACCCACAGAGCCAATACGCGCCGGTCGCGCAGCGCCGCCTTGCCGATCTCGAGGAACAACGCGATTGGCTGATCGCCACGGAGTCCGACAGCGCCGAGGGCTATCGAACCTTCATCAACACCCACCCCAAGGGACGATGGACGCGCGAGGCGCGACTGCGGCTGCAGAACTTTCTCTCCACGCCCGGCGTGATCGGGCCCGCGGCCATCGAACCCGTCGAACCCTTGCCGCCGCCCGCGATGTTGCCCGCCACGCCGGCGATCGCGATTGGGGACTCGGACGCGGCGAGTCCTCCTGCCGACCCCTCGGCGGCGGTGGCGATCGAGCCCGCACCGGTGACTCACCGGATTCAGCTCGGCGCCTTCTCGAGTCGCGACAAGGCGCTCGAGGCGTGGCGCGAAGCCCGCGCGGCTCAAGCTCAACTGCAAGGGCTCGTTTCGCAGGTGATCGTCGGTTCCAACGGGCAGGTGGAAATTTATCGACTGCAGGCGAGCGTGGTCAGCGAGGAGCGTGCCCGCGAGATCTGCCGAGTGCTGACGGCCGCGGGCCAAGGCTGCGTCTACGTACCGCCGGGTCGCTGACGTCGCGATGTACGAGGCATTCTTTGGTCTTGCCGAGCCGCCCTTCTCGATCACTCCCGATCCACGCTACCTCTTTCCGAGCAGTCGACATACCGAAGCCCTCGGGCATCTTTTCTATGGCGTGAGTGCCGCGGGCGGCTTCATACAGCTGACGGGTGAAGTGGGTACGGGCAAGACCACCGTGGTGCGCTCCTTGCTGGCCCGAGAACCCGCTGATGTCGACATCGCGCTCGTACTCAATCCGCGCGTGACCGTGACCGAGTTTCTGCAGACCTTGTGCGAGGAGCTTGCTGTGCCGGTGACGGAGGCACAAAAGACCAGTGTCAAATCTTTGGTTGATGCGCTGACGGCACGATTGCTCGAGGCGCATGCAGCGGGCCGTCGCGTGGCAGTGCTGATCGACGAAGCCCATCTGCTCGAGCGAGATGTACTCGAGCAGGTTCGTCTGCTCACCAACCTCGAGACCTCGACCCGCAAGCTGCTGCAAATCATCCTTATCGGCCAGCCAGAGCTGCGTGATCTGTTGGCGCGCGAGGATCTGCGCCAGGTGGCGCAGCGCATCACCGGGCGTCTGCACCTCGATCCGCTGGCGGCCACCGAGACGGCGGCCTATGTGCGCCACAGATTGCGCGTTGCGGGTGCGACACGCGAGATTTTCTCGCCGGCTGCGCTGCGCGAACTGCATCGTCAGTCGGGCGGCTTGCCCCGGCTCATCAACGTGATCGCTGATCGTGCCATGTTGGGTGCGTTCGCACGCGACCGTCACGAGATATCGACGGCGCTGGTGCGCGAAGCGGCCGCTGAGGTGTCGGGTGTTTCTTCGGGCTCGCGGTTCTGGGGATGGACTGCGCTCGTCGTTTGCCTGTTGGTGCTCGCTGCGAGCGTGTGGATATTTTGGCGCTGACAGCCCCTATTGCTTGATCGTCGCGGAGAACAGCATGTTCATCTTTCGTCTTGCCTCAACCGCACTTGCCGGTCTCGCCGTGTTCTGCGGCGCGGCTGTTGGCAGTGCCGCGGATAGCGCCGCTGACCGGCCGGCCTCGGCGACCTCGGCCGTCGCGGCGGGCGAGTGGGTCGCATTCGGTCGTGATCCGGGTGGCAGTCAGCATTCGCCGCTCGCGCAGATCGATGCGCGCAACGTCTCCAAACTGCGACGTGCCTGGGTGCATCGCTCCGGTGACTACGTCGATGCACCGCAGCCGCGCGGCACCATTCTGCAGACGACACCGCTACACGTGAACGGCATGCTCTATTTCTGCACGCCAATGAATCGCGTGTTCGCCCTCGATCCGGTGACGGGTCGCGAGCGTTGGGTGTTCGATCCGCATCGCACCGATGCGAAGAGTGGCCGTCCCGCTCTCAGTCCGCCGCTCGCAAATCCGACGCGCTGCCGCGGCGTGGCCTATTGGCAGTCGAAAGCGCCGAGTGCGGCGCGCGCGGCCAGCGCGAGTGCGGCTGCCGGCGCACGCGCTACCGACAACGGTGCCGCTGCGGTTTGCCAGCGCCGTATCTTCAAGAACGGCGACAACGCGCGCGTCTATGCACTCGATGCTGACACCGGCTTGCCCTGCAGCGACTTCGGTGCGGCCAAGGGCCACAAGGGCTGGGTCAGTCATGCCGACTACGAAAATCACGGTGACGGCAACTTTGGTACCTCGACCTCGCCGCCAGCGGTGCTCGGCGATGTCGTCATCGCCGCGATGTCGGCCAACGACGGTCTCGCCAATGCCAAGAACGGCATGGTGCGCGCCTTCGATGTGCGCAGCGGCGAATTGCGTTGGGAGTTCGATCCGATTCCGCCGCAGTATCGCGATCAAAGTGGCGCGGCGAACGTCTGGTCGACGATCAGCGTCGATGTCGAACACAACCTCGTGTTCCTGCCGACCACCAGTCCGTCAACGGATTACTACGGTGGCGGCCGACGCTTCGAGATGCCGCTTGTCAATGCGATCGTTGCGCTCGACGGCACGAGCGGCAAGGTGGTCTGGTCGCAGCAGGTCGTGCGCCACGACTTGTTCGATTACGATCTCGTCGGCCATCCGTTGCTGGTCGATATCGTGCGCGACGGGCGCAAGGTGCAGGCGGCGTTGCTGCAGACCAAGATGGGTTGGCTGTACGGTTTCGAGCGCACCACCGGCAAGCCGCTATGGCCGATCGTCGAGCGCCCGGTGCCGATGAGCGACGTGCCGGGCGAGCAAGCTGCACCGACGCAACCCGTTCCGCAGGGCATGGCGCCGTTTGCTCACCAAACGCTGACGCGCGATCAACTCTTCGGTATCACGCCCATCGATCGGCTGGCCTGTCGCCGCAAGTTCGACGAACTGCGCTACGACGGCATGTACACGCCGCCCTCGGTGCGCGGCTCGATTCTTTTTCCGTCGGCGTTGGGCGGCGGCAATTGGGGTGGAGCTGCCTATGACCCCGCGAGCAATCTGCTGATCATCAAGGCGGAGAATCTCGCGACCGTACTCAAGGTGATCCCGAAGACCGATGCGGCCGACGACAAGGTACCGCCCAAAGATTATCTGACGCGCCCGCTGGTCGGTACGCCGTATCGCATCGAGGGCGAGCTCTTTCAGTCGCCGCTCGGTGTGCCGTGCACGCCGCCGCCCTGGGGCACCTTGATGGCGCTCGATCTGGCGACCGGCAAGGCGCGCTGGGAGATTCCGCTCGGGCAGATCAAGCGCGCCGGCATCACCGTGCCGAAGGGCGCGGGCTGGGGTTCGCCCAATGTCGGCGGACCGATCACCACTGCCGGTGGGTTGACCTTCATCGGCGCCACCATGGATTCGCGCTTTCGTGCGATCGATACGCGCACCGGTAAGGAGCTGTGGTCCGCCGAGTTGCCGGTTCCCGGTATGGCGGTGCCGATGTCCTATGCAGTGAATGGCAAGCAGTATGTGTTGATCGCGGCGGGTGGCAACGCGATGGTGGGCACGCCGATTGGCGATTATCTGATCGCCTACGCCTTGCCCGACTGAGGCAGGACACTCGCCTGATCAGTGCGCTGCAGCGTCGTCCGAAAAGGCACCGTACAACAGTGCAAACACGCGCTCGGCGTCGGCGCGTGCTGCCCAGTGCACGTTCTGTACGCGGCCCGCGGCCGCACGAAATTCGACGGCGGTGTGCCCGAGCGTGAGCGGCGAGTCGGTCTCTACATCGACATGACAGGCGCGGAACTCGAAGCACTGCGGCTCGAGCAACCAGGCAATCGGGCAGGGGTCGTGCAACGGCGAGCCGAGGTCGTGCGGACCGTTGGCGGGCAGCGCATTGGAAAACTCGATCAATCGGGTCGCTGCGTTTGCGGGGGCGGTATCGAGCGACGCAAGCCTGGCAGTGCGCGCGGGGGTAGCCCGCACTTGATGTGTCGCATCGAGACCGAACGCGTACACCGGCGGCCCGGCATTGAACACCACTTGTGCGGCATGCGGATCGGCGTAAATGTTGTATTCCGCCGAGGCGGTGATGTTGCCACCCTCGCTACGCGCACCACCCATGATGGCGAACTCGCGCACGGCACGCAGCACACCCGCATCGCGCGCGATTGCCGTGGCAATATTGGTCATCGGTCCGGTGATCACCAAAGAAATAGACCGATCTGCCGCATCGCGCAGGGTACGCAGCAGGAAGTCGACGGCATGTTCGGCGGCGGGCCCTTGCCGCGGCGAAGAAATCGGTAGATCACCGAGCCCCGAGACACCATGGAAGTGACCGGCTTCGATCGGCGTGCGCACGAGCGGTCGCTCGCATCCTGCAAAAACGGGTACCTCGGTTCGACCGGCGATCTCGCGAATCACGCAGGCGTTGCGCGCAGTCAGCGCAGCGCCCACGTTGCCGGCTACCGTGGTGATGCCCAGCAACTCAAGCTCGGGCGATGCGAATGCCAGCAGCAGTGCGACACCGTCATCGACACCGGGATCGCAATCGATGATGACTCGAGTCATGGCGCGAGTGTAATCGGCGCCTGTGTAATCGGCGCCAGTGCAATCGGCGGCGGTACGGCGCGCGGGGGCGGTTCGCCGGATCCGGCGATGCGTGGCCACAGCCAGGCAAGCAGCGCTTCGGTGTTGCCGCGGCTGCCGACCGTTGCATAGTCGATCTCGCGGAAGCCCGGATTCGCCGTTCCACGGGCTACCGCAAACTCGAAGGCGTATCCCGGCTCCTGACCCATACGCAGATCGGCGATGGTGACGAGTCCGTCGCGCAGCGATACTCGGAAGAAGCCATGACTGAACCAGGCGATCCGCTCGAGACCATAATTGCCGCGCAGCGCATCGAATAGCGCACGATCACTCGTGAATCGATCGAAGCGTATGGGTCCCGGCGCATCGAGCAATGAACGAAAGCCCTCGTGATAGGCAGCGCCACCCGGTTCCATGGCGACGATGCGCCAGAGCAGCGTGTTGAACGGCGTGGCGGTGACGAGCAGACGTTCAAAGGCGATGTCTTGTGCGGCCAGCTCACGTTCGACCTGTCGGGTGACCGTTGCTTGCGCAACGATGCTCCAACCGAGATAAACGCTCGCCAGAGTCAACCCGATGGCATTGCCTCGGTGGCGCCGCGGGCCGCGCAGGATTCCCGTCACCAGCAGACCGAACAGCAGCGGCAGCGTCACCAGCGGATCGATGATGAACACGCTGCCAATCGCATAAGGATGATCGGTGAACGGCTGCATGAGTTGTGTGCCGTAGATGGTCATGAGATCGAGCAGCGGATGCGTCACGAGTGCGAGGAAGACGGCGAGCCACCAGCGACTGAACTCGGCGCGCCGTCTGCCTGCGGCAAACCAGGCGAGTAGCGGCGAGAGGGCGGTCAAATAAAACAGCGAATGACTCTCCGCGCGATGGAAAGTCATGTTGCGGATGGGATCGCCGTGATCGATCAGCGCATCGAGGTCTGGCAGCGTGCCGCAGAGCCCGCCTACGAGCGCCGCTTTCCACACGGGCGCCCGGCGTCCGAGTGCAGCCACACCGACTGCCGCGCCGAGCGCGATTTGCGAGAGCGAGTCCACGCAGCGCTTATGTCGATTCGCCGCCTCAGCCGGGGAGCGCGTCCCAGAACGCTTCCATGCGCTTGCGCATGGCAGCGTCGGGCAGTCGACCGCGGGCGGCGCCGAGGTTGTCGTCAAGGTTGCCGACTTTGGTCATGCCGGGAATCGCGCAGGTCACGGCCGGATGTGACACCACATATTTGATGAAGACCTGTCCCCAGCTGCGTGCCTCGATGTCCGCCGCCCAGTCGGGCAGCGCTTGACCAGCAACACGCGCGAACATGCCGCCGCCACGACGCCCGCCGAAGGGCAGGTTGATCAGCACGGCGATGCCTTTTTCTGCTGCGAGCGGCAGGACCTCATCCGCCGCGCCACGATTGCCGAGCGAGTAATCGATCTGGATGAAATCGAGTTTTTGCGTGCGCATCAGTCGCAGCATCTCGGGGTACTGCTCGTCGCGCGAGGTGGTGATACCGATATAGCGGATTTTCTTTGCTGCGACCCACTCGCGCAGCAGCGGCAGCAACACCTCGGTGCCGATGAGGTTGTGTACCTGCATCAACTCGATGAACGACGTGCGCAGTCGGCGCATGGATTCTTCCATCATCGCCACACCCTCTTCGCGGGTACCGCCTTGTACCGTGACCTTGGTGGCGATGAAGGCCTTGGGTCGGTTGCCAATCTCGGCGAGCAGCTCGCCGATGACGCGTTCAGATTCACGATACGCCGGCGCGGTGTCGATGAGGCTGAGCCCGGCGGCCGTGAAACGCGCGAGCACCGCCTGCCGCGCCGCACGCTCTTCCGGCGTGGTGGGGCTGTAATTGTTGGTACCGATCCCGATCAGCGGAATCTTCTCGCCACTTGAGGGAATAGCCTTGCGCAGCAAGTCTCCCGTGGTTTCGGCAAACGCTGGCCAGGGGCTGGCCGCGCCCAGCGCGGCGGCGAGTGAGAGTTGCAGGGCAGTGCGGCGATCGATGCGTCCTTGCATGGGATGCTCCGGTTCTTTGGTGGGCTCGGCGAAAGGTTCGCGGGAGTGTGCGGATCTTGCCATCGAATGCCTCAGCTTGGCAGGAGCCACTGCGGCGTCGAGGGCGCAATCGCCGGCGCGGCTGCCCGCAGCAGCGACCAAGCGAGGCAGAGGTTGGACGATATCACCGGCAACGCGAGCTCGCCGCGGGCGACTCGCAGTGCCTGCAGTGTCGGCATGCCGGTCCCACTCAACACCACCGCTTCGGCGCGGCGATGGTCGAGACGTCGCAGTGCCGCGAGCGCATCATCGCTCGTCATTTCATAGATGCCATGAGTGTCGGCGAGCGCCGGATCCACCCTGATCCGATCGACGAGTTCGAGCCCCGCAGCCTCCCAATAGCGGTAGCCGGCTTCGGCGAGACGCTCCGGATAAGGCGAGACGAGCGCGATGCGGTGCAGCCCGAGTGCGGCGAGGACGCGGCGAACGGCCTGCGCGGCAGTGATGACGGGCAGACCGCGCTCCGCCGCCGCCGCCGTGGTCAGTTCGTCTTCGAACGCGGGGCTCACGCGGTAGCTCGAGCCCGTGCAGCCGAGGCCGAAGGCCGTCAGACGCAGGCTGCCGAAGCTGGCGATCGCCTGCGGGAGATGACGGATGTAGTGATCGAGCCGCGTCTCGACATCCGCCGCCGGATGCACGAGTCGGGTCGTGTAAAGAGCAACGCCCTCCGGCAGGAGGGCGTGCAGTTCGGGCTCGACGGTGGGATTCGACTGCGGCGTCGCGACTCCGATGCGAGCGCGTACGCCGTAGTCGGGGCTCATTCGCAGAGGCTTTCGAGGTAGCCCTGCGCGACGGGCGAAAGCCGCTTCATGGCGAGCGCGCGCGCCTTCGGCGCATCGAGAATGTGCTCGAGCGGCCCGGAGACCAGCATGCGCCGTACCTGCGGATCCTTGCGCGACACCGCTGCCATTTTATTGAGCACGGTGAAGCCACGATTGATCTTCGCGCGTGGGGCGCGACGATTCTCGATGGATCGGGCGAGGTATTGACCGAAGCGGGAGTAAAGAAAGTAGTCGTCATCCCCGACGTGGAAACGCGCTTCGGCGAAAAAATCAGGGAAGTACTTCTCGAGGTACTGATTGACCTTGAGAAGACGGGGTCCAGGGTCGTTATCTTGCGACGCTGTGTGTGTCTTCATTTCTTCTTGCCACACCTCCAAGGGGTCCAGACCACCATTTCTGGGCGTCACGGGCGGTACCACACCCCGCAACGCGCGCGAAAAGTAAGGCACAAGGATCGACAGTGCAATACCTTTGGGAAAATTTTTCCGAGTGGCCCCAAGCCATGCTGCAGGTGAATGCCGAATGAATGAGTCGCACGCTGGTGTTATTGCTCGACCGTCAGTCGACACGCCGCTCGAGCTGTCGAGTTTTTCCGCACCGCTGCGCGCGCTGGTGTTCGGCGCGCGTGGCGGAGTTGGTGCGGCGATGGTGGATCTGCTCGGGTCGCATGCACGAGTCGGCGCCGTTCACGCCGCGGCGCGTACGGCCGCCCCGCCATGGCAGTTTTCGCTCGAGGACGAGGCGTCGATCGCGGCCGTGGCCGCCGCCGCTGCGGCCGAGGGACCGCTCGACCTCGTGATCGTGGCCACCGGCATGTTGCACGAGCAGGGCGTACAACCCGAGAAAAGCTGGCGCTCGCTCGATCCGACTTCGCTTGCTCGATCTTTTGCGCTCAACGCCACAGGGCCCGCGCTGATTGCCAAGCACACGCTTGGCCTGTTACGGCGCGACGCGAAGTCGGTGTTCGCGTGTCTCTCGGCGCGCGTCGGCTCGATCGAGGACAATCGGCTTGGCGGTTGGCACGCCTATCGCGCTTCCAAGGCCGCGCTCAACATGCTGCTGCGCAACTTCGCCATCGAGTTGCGTCAGCGCAATCCACGCGCCGTTTGCGTTGCGCTGCATCCGGGTACGGTCGACACGCGAATGTCCCGACCCTTTCAGAGCGCTGTGCCCACCGACAAGTTGTTTACGCCCGAGCGCTCAGCCCGCGCGTTGCTGACTGTGCTCGATCAGCTGACGCCCGCCGACAGCGGACGCGTCTGGGCCTGGGATGGGCAGCCGATCCCCTTCTAGGGTTCGCCGACCGACTTCCTGCATCTCAGCGTAGTCGCGTCAGGCCCGGGACCCGATCGAAGGCGGGGTCGAAGCTCAATACTTTTTCGATTTGGTGGCGCTGCAGCGTCGCGATGTGCAGGGCCGCGCGCACCGGCAGCGTGGAGTACTGCAGCACGAGTTGCTTGGCGCGTTCGACAGTATCGCGATCGACAGGCAACACTTCATCGACCACACCGAGCAGCGCATCGAGCGCGGGCTGGATGCTGCCGCGGCGCTCGATGGCGGTGTAGCGGTGCAGGATTTCGGTCAGCACCTCGGCGTCGGTGACGAGTCGCACGCGTTGCGTGATCAGCGTCTCGAGACGGCGCTGGGCGTCGACCTTGTTCGGGTGAGCGGCACCCACCAAGTACATCGGGATGTTGGCATCGATGAACACCATACGCAGCGACCCGACCTCAATAGCCGCTTGAGCCAGGACCCGCCTCGGCGCCCGGATTGGGCGCGATCGCATAGGCGCGCTCGGTGTCGCCGATGAGACGCTCCACGGTGCCCGTCGGTGCCGAGTGCCGCACCGCCGCACGGATGGCGGCAAGTTTTCGATCAACATCGGCCGTCGAGGCTTCGCGTCTTGCAGCCAGCAACGCCTGTCGGACCCATTCGGCCATGGTCATCCCCCGGCTGGCCGCTGCCGCCTGCAGGGCAGCGTACTCGCTGTCATCAAAGAGCACCTGTAATCGCTTTGTCATGTAATGAGTCTGGCTGACTCATAGTGATGAGTCAAATTACTTGAAAGGCTTTTATCGAGCCAAGTCGGGTGGTTATAGTGGTTGACACTTTGTTGAACCAAAACTGCGCAGGGCGCAGCTGGGGGCGATCCGCCCCATGAGGGAGAGCTCATGACCGAGACCACCGCACACGGCATCACGACCGCCGACACGCAGCCCCGCACCACTCGCCCGGCCAAACAAGGCCTTTACGATCCGCAATACGAGCATGACGCTTGCGGCTTTGGTTTCGTGGTCGATGTCCAGGGTCGCAAGTCCAACAAGATCCTGCGCAACGCCATCGAGGTACTGAAGAATCTGGATCATCGCGGTGCCTGCGGTTGCGAGGTCAACACCGGCGACGGTGCGGGCGTGCTCATGCAGATGCCGCATGCCTTCCTCAAGGAAGCCGCCAAGCAGGCCCACATCAGCCTGCCTGAACCCGGCGAGTACGCCTGCGGCCTCATCTTCATGCCGCGCAACGCCACCCAACGGCGGCGTATCGAAGAAATCTTTGCCCGCGTGGTGCAGTCCGAGGGTCAGATCTATCTCGGCGGGCGCACGGTGCCGACCGACAACTCCATGCTCGGCGAAACGGCGCGCGTCAGTGAACCCTTCATGCGTCAGGTGTTCGTGCAACGCGGGCCGGATACGGCGGACGCCGACGAGTTCGAGCGCAAGCTCTATGTGATCCGCAAGCGCGCCTACAACGAAATCCGTGTCTCGACCATCGGTGGCGCGGAGTACTGGTATGTGGCGAGCCTGTCGCACAAGACGCTCGTCTACAAGGGAATGCTGCTCACCATGCAGCTCGATCAATATTTTCCGGATCTGCGCAATCCGTTGATCGAAACCTCGATCGCGCTCGTGCATTCGCGATTCTCAACCAACACCTTTCCGAGCTGGGATCGTGCGCACCCGTACCGATATATCGCGCACAACGGCGAGATCAACACGCTGCGCGGCAACATCAACTGGATGCGCGCCCGCGAGGCGCAGCTCGAGTCGCAGCTCTTTGGCGATGACACGGGCAAGCTCGCGCCGATCGTCAACGTCAATGGCAGTGATTCGTCGATGTTCGACAACGTGCTCGAGCTCATGGTGCTCGCGGGGCGTTCGCTGCCGCACGCGATCATGATGATGATTCCGGAACCCTGGTCGAAACACGAGTCGATGGATCCTGCGCGACGTGCGTTCTACCAATTCCACTCGAGCCTGATGGAGCCTTGGGATGGCCCCGCGGCGATCGCGTTCACCGACGGCGCGCGTATCGGCGCGGTGCTCGATCGCAATGGGCTGCGTCCGGGTCGCTATTACGTCACCAAGGACGGCATGGTCGTGGTCGCCTCCGAGGCGGGCGTGCTCGATATCGCGCCGGAGCAGATCGAGCGCAAGGGTCGATTGCAGCCGGGTCGCATGTTCCTCGTCGACACCGAGCAGGGCCGCATCGTCGAAGATGAAGAAATCAAGCGGACGGTTTGCAACGAGTGGCCGTACGCCGAGTGGCTCGGCGAACATCTCGTGCATCTCAAGGAGCTGCCACCCGCGCCGCAGCTGCCTGCGCCCGAGCCCGAGTTGCTGCTCGCGCGACAAATTGCTTTCGGCTACACCTTCGAGGATCAGCGCATCCTCATGGCGCCGATGGCGCGCGACGGCGTCGAAGCCGTGGGTTCGATGGGCAACGACACGCCGCTCGCCGTGCTCTCGCAGCGCCCGCGGCTCGTGTACGACTATTTCAAGCAGCTTTTTGCGCAGGTCACCAACCCGCCCATCGACAGCATCCGCGAAGAGATCATCACTTCCTCGGATGTTTGGCTCGGCTCCGAGGGCAATCTCCTCGAGCCCAAGCCCACCGACTGTCGGCGCATCGAGCTGAAGGCGCCGGTCGTCACCAACGAAGAATTTGCGAAGATCCGCCGGGTCGCCTTGCCCGGCCTCAAGGTCGGGACGGTATCGACGCTGTTCCGCGCGGCGCGCGGCGTCGAGGGACTCGAAAAAGCCGTGGAGCACATGCGCGAGGAAGCGCGTCGACTGATCGAGGAGGAAGAGGTCAACATCCTCATCCTGAGTGATCGCGGCGTGACCCGCGAGATGGCGGCGATCCCCGCGCTGCTGGCGGTGTCGGCACTCCACCACCACTTGATCCGCATCGGTCTGCGCATGCGTGCATCGCTCGCCATCGAGACCGGCGAGGCGCGCGAGGTGCATCACTTTGCGCTGCTGATCGGCTATGGCTGCAGCGTCATCAATCCTTATCTCGCCTTCGAGACACTCGACGGCATGATTCGGGACAATCTGCTGCCGAACGTCGATCACAAGCTCGCCTGTGCCAACTTCGCCAAGGCGGCCACCAAGGGCGTGGTCAAGGTGATGTCCAAGATGGGCATCTCTGCGGTGCAGAGTTACCACGGTGCGCAGGTCTTCGAGGCGATCGGGCTGCGACAAGATGTCATCGACGAATACTTCACCGGTACGGCTTCACGCATCGGCGGTATCGGTCTCGAGACTATTGCCGAAGAAGCCTTGCTGCGTCATCGCGCGGCGTTCCCCGATCGCCCTGCGGGCGAGTCGGTGCTGCCCACCGGCGGCCAGTACCAGTGGCGCGCAGACGGCGAGTTCCACGTCTTCAACCCGGAGAGTATCCATCGCCTGCAGAAGGCGGTGCGCACGGGCAGCTACGCGACCTACAAGAGCTATGCCGAGTTGATCGACGATCGCTCGAAGAATTTGTCTACCTTGCGCGGTCTGCTCGACTTCAAGAAAGGCGATCCGGTACCGCTCGACGAAGTCGAGTCGATCGAGAGCATCATGAAGCGCTTCAAGACGGGCGCCATGAGCTATGGCTCGATCAGCAAGGAAGCCCACGAGACGCTGGCGATCGCCATGAATCGCATCGGCGGCAAGAGCAATACCGGCGAGGGTGGCGAAGACCCGGATCGCTATGTGCCGCTGCCTAACGGTGATTCAAAGAATTCGGCTATCAAGCAGGTCGCCTCGGGGCGCTTCGGCGTCACCAGCGAATATCTGGTGCAGGCCCAGGAAATCCAGATCAAGATGGCGCAGGGCGCCAAGCCCGGCGAGGGCGGTCAGTTGCCGGGCACCAAGGTGTATCCGTGGATCGCCAAGGCGCGACACACGACGCCTGGCGTGGGGCTGATCTCGCCGCCACCTCATCACGACATTTACTCGATCGAGGATCTGGCCGAGCTCATCCACGATCTCAAGAACGCCAACCGCGCGGCGCGGGTCAGCGTCAAGCTCGTGGCCGAGGTCGGTGTCGGTACGATCGCCGCGGGCGTCGCCAAGGCACATGCCGATGTGGTGCTGATCAGTGGCTACGATGGGGGCACGGGCGCATCGCCACTCACCTCGACCACGCATGCAGGCCTGCCCTGGGAACTCGGTCTCGCCGAGACGCACCAGACGCTGGTACTCAACAATTTGCGCAGCCGTATCGTCGTCGAGACCGATGGACAGCTGAAAACCGGGCGCGACGTCGCTATCGCCGCGCTGCTCGGTGCCGAGGAATTCGGTTTCGCCACGGCGCCGCTGGTCTCGGTCGGTTGCATCATGATGCGCGTCTGTCATCTGAATACCTGCCCGGCGGGTGTGGCCACGCAGGATCCGCGCCTGCGCGAGCGCTTCGCCGGCAAGCCTGAACACGTGGTCAATTTCATGC
>JBILGD010000118.1:0-7831 GCA_044351225.1 Steroidobacteraceae bacterium | reverse complement strand
GCGACAACATCAAGATGGTGGTCGACCTGCTCGCCCCGATCGCGATGGAAGACGGTCTGCGCTTCGCGATCCGCGAGGGCGGTCGCACCGTCGGCGCCGGCGTCGTCGCCAAGATCCTCAAGTAATCGGCACCCTGGGGTCAGCGGAACGAAAGTACAGGCCAGTAGCTCAATTGGCAGAGCGGCGGTCTCCAAAACCGCAGGTTGGGGGTTCGATTCCCTCCTGGCCTGCCACTCAGGGTCGAGCATGAACGAAGTCATCAAACAAGAAGGCGTCTCCGGCGCCGACAAGGCAAAGCTGTACGCCGCGATACTCATCGCGGTGGCCGGCATCGTTGCCTTCTATCTGCTCAAGGGAGAGCAGGCCGACTGGGTACGCTGGTCGTTGTTTGCAGGCTCGCTCGTGGTCGGTGCGCTGGTGTTTGCCGTCTCGCAATACGGCCGCGACTTCTGGAAGTTCGTGCTCGATGCGCGCATCGAGCTCTACAAGGTTTTCTGGCCGACGCGCCAGGAGACCGGCACGATGACCCTGGTGGTCGTCGTTTTCGTCATCATCATGGCGCTGTTTTTCTGGGGCGTTGACACGGTGCTCGGTTGGGCAACGCGTTCGATCCTCGGCGGCGCCGAGACGGGAGGCTGACCATGGCGCTGCGTTGGTACGTCGTGCACGCCTACTCCAACCTCGAGCATCGGGTTGCCGAAGGCCTCAAGGAGCGCATCAAGCGAGCGGGTCTCGAGCACAAGTTCGGCGAGATCCTCGTACCCACCGAAGAAGTGGTCGAGATGCGCGACGGCCAGAAGCGCAAGAGCGAGCGCAAGTTCTACCCGGGCTACGTGCTCGTGCAGATGGAGATGGACGAGGACACCTGGCATCTCGTGCACGAAGTGCCCAAGGTGCTCGGCTTCATCGGCGGCACCAAGAAAGGTGTCGACGGCAAACTGGTTTGGCCGCCGCCGATCACCGATCGCGAGGCAAACCAGATCCTGCGCCGCGTCGAAGAAGGGGTCGAGAAGCCTCGCCCCAAGGTCATCTTCGAGCCGGGCGAAGTGGTGCGGGTCACCGACGGACCCTTCAACGATTTCAGCGGCGTGGTCGAGAACGTCAATTACGAGAAGAACCGCTTGCAGGTGGCGGTGCAGATTCTCGGGCGCTCGACGCCCGTCGAGCTCGACTTCTCGCAAGTCGAGAAGGCCTGACCAAGGCCAGATTTTTTTGAGGATCTCGACTCACAAGGGTCGGGATCGAGTGGATCGGCAGGCGAAGGATCGCCTGTCGTAACGGCAAGGAAGCGCATGGGGAGCTCGCAAAGATTGCGGGCGTTTGCACCCAGGAGAGACAACGATGGCCAAGAAAGTCCAAGGCTACGTCAAGCTGCAGGTCCCTGCAGGCTCGGCGAACCCTTCCCCGCCCATCGGCCCGGCTCTGGGCCAGCAGGGTGTCAACATCATGGAGTTCTGCAAGCAGTTCAACGCTGCCACGCAGAAGCTCGAGAAGGGTCTGCCGATCCCGGTGGTGATCACCGTGTACGCCGATCGCAGCTTCACCTTCATCATGAAGACGCCGCCCGCGGCGGTGCTGATCCGCAAGGCAATCGGCATCGAGAAAGGCAGCGGTACCCCGAACACCAACAAGGTCGGCAAGATTTCGCGCGCACAGCTCGAGGAAATCGCCAAGACCAAGACGCCCGATCTCACCGCTGCGGACCTCGATGCCGCGGTGCGCACGATCGCCGGCAGCGCCCGTTCCATGGGCGTCGATGTGGAAGGAGTCTGAACATGCCTGCCATCGCTAAACGCATGAAGCCCTGGAAGGACGCGCTGCCCCCGGGCAAAAGCTATCCGGTTGACGAAGCCCTGAAGCTCGTCAAGCAGTTCGCCAACGCAAAATTCAACGAGGCAGTCGATGCCGCCGTCAACCTCGGCATCGACGCCACCAAGTCCGACCAGCAGGTGCGCGGCTCGACCGTGATGCCGCATGGCATCGGCAAGTCGGTGCGCGTTGCCGTGTTCACCTCGGGCCGTAACCAGGAAGCCGCCAAGGCCGCCGGTGCCGATGTGGTCGGCCTCGAAGACCTGGCCGAGAAGGTCAAGGCCGGCGAGCTCGATTTCGACGTAGTCATTGCGAGTCCCGATGCGATGCGCGTAGTCGGCCAGCTCGGCCAGATCCTCGGTCCTCGCGGTCTCATGCCGAACCCCAAGGTGGGTACGGTGAGTCCCGATGTGGCGGGCGCCGTCAAGAACGCCAAGAGCGGTCAGGTGCGCTATCGCGTCGACAAGGCTGGCATCGTGCATTGCACGATCGGCAAGGCGAGCTTCGAGCCGCAGCAACTCAAGGAAAACCTCCTCGCGTTGTTGGCGGATCTGCAGAAGGCCAAGCCGTCGGCCGCCAAGGGTATTTATTTGAAGCGCGTCACCCTGTCCTCGACGATGGGGCCCGGCGTGCAGGTCGATCAGGGGTCGCTCGGCACCTGATCAAATTTTTGAGTTGATGCGGGTTCGGCATCGCGAGATGCCGGGTTCCATCGAAGACCGCAGGCGGGCAGGGAAACGGCTGATGCGTTTCGCCAGTCCTTAATGATCGCCTGCGCAGGTGGTGTGCCGCTCAGACGAGGATCGTCCTCGTATGAAGGTCACCGTCGAAAGGTCCGGCAGGAGACGCAAGTCTTCGGCCGGTGTGTGATCTTCAGGAGAGGAGTAATGAACAAGTGCCTCTGAACCTCGAAGACAAGAAAGCGCTGGTAAAGGAAGTGGCGGAGATTGCGGCTGTGGCGCAATCGGTGGTCGCTGCGGAGTACCGTGGAATCACGGTATCGCAGATGACCGAGCTGCGTGCCAAGGCTCGTGCGCAAGGCGTGTATATGCGTGTTGTCAAAAACACGCTGGCGCGCAAGGCCATGGTCGGCACATCGTTCGAGGCGGTCGGTGCCCAATTGAAGGGTCCGCTCGTGCTCGCTTTCTCGAAGGACGACCCGGGCGCAGCCGCGCGCGTGGTCAAGGACTTCGCGAAGTCGAACGACAAGCTCGTCGCAACCCTCGTGTCCCTCGGTGGCCAGGTGCTGCCGGGCAAGGATCTCGAGAAGGTCGCCTCGCTGCCGACGCGCGAACAGGCTCTGTCGATACTCTTGGGTACGCTCAAGGCACCGATCGAGAAGTTCGTGCGCACGTTGGCTGCGCCGCATACCAAGCTGGTCCGCACCGTCGCGGCTGTCCGCGACGCGAAGCAGGCCACCAGCGGCTGATCTTGTTTTGCCTTTGAATAAACTTTATTTGGAGTGACGACAATGGCTGTTAGCAAGGACGAAATCCTCGAAGCAATTTCCCAGATGAGCATCATGCAGGTGGTCGAGCTGATCTCCGACATGGAGAAGAAGTTCGGCGTCACCGCTGCCGCCCCGGTGGCTGTCGCCGCCGTGGCCGGTCCCGCGGCTGCCGCGGCGCCCGCTGAGGAGAAGACGGAGTTCACGGTCATCCTCAAGGAATACCCGGCTGACAAGAAGGTCGGCGTGATCAAGGTCGTGCGCGAACTGACGGGCCTCGGCCTGAAGGAAGCCAAGGACCTGGTCGAGGCCGTGCCGGGCACCGTGAAGGAGGGCGTGAACAAGGCCGACTCCGAGAGCATGAAGAAGAAGCTGGAAGAGGCAGGCGCGAAGGTCGAGATCAAGTAATCCCGCCGCTCGCATTGGTGGGTATTACTTTCTTATCGCGAGGCGCGAGGCAGTCGGGATCGATCGGTCCCGGCTGCTTCGCTGTCCCCGCTCAGTTTTGACGATAGAGGTGTCCGATGGCTTACTCCTTCACCGAGAAGAAGCGCATCCGCAAGAACTTTGGCAAGCAGGGCAGCGTGCTCGAAACGCCGTATCTGCTGGCCATTCAGCTCGATTCCTATCGCCAGTTCCTGCAGGCCGACAAGGCCGAGGCGGCGCGCGAGGATATCGGTCTGCACGCGGCGTTCAAGTCGGTTTTCCCGATCTCGAGCTATTCGGGCAACGCAGTGCTGGAGTACGTCAGCTACCGGCTCGGTGAGCCCGGCTTCGACGTCAAAGAATGTCAGCTGCGTGGCCTCACCTATGCCGCGCCGCTGCGCGTCAAGGTACGCCTCGTGGTGTACGACAAGGAAGCTGCGGGCCCCAAGAAGCCCGTGAAAGACGTGCGCGAGCAGGAGGTTTATCTCGGCGAGCTGCCGCTGATGACCGACAACGGCACGTTCGTCGTGAACGGTACCGAGCGGGTCATCGTTTCGCAATTGCATCGCAGCCCCGGCGTTTTCTTTGATCACGACCGCGGCAAATCGCATTCCTCGGGCAAGCTGCTGTTCAGCGCCCGCATCATTCCTTACCGCGGTTCCTGGCTCGACTTCGAATTCGACGCCAAAGATTGCGTGTTCGCGCGTATCGACCGCCGCAAGAAGCTGCCGGTATCGATCATCCTGCGCGCTCTCGGCATGAACGAAGGCGAGATCCTCGACACGTTCTTCGACAAGAACACCTTTTTCATCTCCAAGGACGACACTTCGCTCGAGCTCATCCCGGCGCGCCTGCGTGGCGAGACCGCGGCGTTCGAGATCCGCGTCGGCGATCAGATCGTCGTCGAGGAAGGTCGCCGCATCACTGCGCGCCACGTGCGTCAGCTCGAGGACGCTGGCGTCAGCCGTCTGGCCGTGCCGCGCGAATATCTCTACGGCAAGATTCTTTCGCACGATGTCGTCAACACCGACACCGGCGAGATCATTGCCAAGGCCAATGAAGTCATCACGGCGGCCTCTGCCGAGAAGTTCATCGAGGCCGGTATCACGCAGGTCAGCACGCTCTACGTGAACGACCTCGATCGTGGTCCGTACGTGTCCGATACCTTGCGCATCGACCCGACCAAGAATCGCCTTGAGGCGCTGGTCGAGATCTACCGCATGATGCGTCCTGGCGAACCACCGACCCGCGACGCCGCCGAGAATCTCTTCGGCAACCTGTTCTTCAACGCCGAGCGCTACGATCTGTCGTCGGTCGGTCGCATGAAGTTCAACCGCCGCGTGAACCGCAAGGACATCACCGGCTCGAACGTGCTCTCCAAGGACGACATCCTTGACGTGCTCAAGGTGCTGATCGCTATCCGCAATGGCGACGGCACGGTCGACGACATCGACCACCTCGGCAATCGTCGCGTGCGTTCGGTTGGCGAAATGGCCGAGAACGCGTTCCGCGTCGGTCTCGTGCGCGTCGAGCGGGCGGTCAAGGAGCGACTCAACATCGCCGAGAGCGAGCCGTTGATGCCGCAGGAAATGATCAACGCCAAGCCGGTGGCGGCAGCGGTCAAGGAATTCTTCGGTTCCTCGCAGCTCAGCCAGTTCATGGACCAGAACAACCCGCTCTCCGAGGTCACCCACAAGCGGCGCGTCTCGGCGCTCGGCCCGGGCGGTTTGACTCGCGAGCGTGCCGGCTTCGAAGTGCGCGACGTGCACCCGACGCACTACGGCCGCGTCTGCCCGATCGAAACCCCCGAAGGTCCGAACATCGGCCTGATCAATTCTTTGTCCGTCTATGCGCGTACCAACCACTACGGCTTCCTGGAGACGCCGTATCGTCGCGTCGAGAACGGCCGCGTGACCGACAAGATCGACTATCTGTCGGCGATCGAGGAGGGCGAATTCGCCATTGCGCAGGCGAACGCCAACACGAACGCGCAGGGTGAACTGGCGGACGAACTTGTCTCGTGCCGCTTCCAGAACGAGTTCACGCTGATGCCGCGCGACCGCATCAACTACATGGACGTTTCGCCGAAACAGATCGTTTCGGTCGCCGCATCGCTCATCCCCTTCCTCGAGCACGATGACGCCAACCGCGCACTCATGGGCTCGAACATGCAGCGTCAGGCGGTGCCGACTCTGCGCACTGAGTCGCCGCTCGTCGGCACGGGCATGGAGCGTCCGGTGGCGATCGATTCGGGCGTGACCGTCATCGCCAAGCGTGGTGGTGTGGTCGACTCGGTCGATGCTTCGCGCATCGTCGTACGCGTCAATGACGCCGAGACCACGGCTGCCGAGCCCGGTGTCGACATCTACAACCTGACCAAGTACACGCGTTCCAACCAGAACACCTGCATCAATCAGCGTCCGCTCGTATCCGCGGGCGATGCGATCGCGCGCGGTGACGTGCTGGCCGACGGTCCTTCGACCGATCTCGGCGAGCTCGCACTCGGGCAGAACATGCTGGTCGCGTTCATGCCTTGGAACGGCTACAACTTCGAGGACTCCATCCTCATCTCCGAGCGTGTGGTGCAGGAAGATCGTTTCACGACGATCCACATCGAAGAGCTCACCTGCGTTGCCCGCGACACCAAGCTCGGTTCCGAAGAAATCACGGCCGACATCCCGAACGTGGGCGATCAGGCGCTCAACAAGCTCGATGAGGCGGGTATCGCCTACATCGGTGCCGAAGTGCGCGCCGGCGACATCCTCGTCGGCAAGGTCACGCCCAAGGGTGAGACCCAGCTGACGCCGGAAGAGAAGCTGCTCCGGGCGATCTTCGGCGAGAAGGCGAGCGACGTGAAAGACACCTCGCTGCGCGTGCCGCCAGGCATGGATGGCACCGTCATCGACGTGCGCGTGTTCACGCGCGATGGCGTCGAGAAGGACTCGCGCGCGCTGTCTATCGAGAAGGCCGAGATCGAGCGGGTCCGCAAGGACTTCGGCGATCAGCAGCGTATCCTCGAAGACGACATGTTCCAGCGTGTGCGCGGCATGCTGCTCGGCAAGGTCGCGGCCGGTGGCCCGAACAAGCTGAAGGCGGGCAGCAAGATCGCTGCCGACTACCTCGATGGCCTGAAGCGCGACGAGTGGTTCGAGATCCGTCTCGATGACGAAGACGCGAACTCGCAACTCGAAGCCACGGCCGAGCGTTTGCGCGAGCAGCGCAAGATGTTCGAGGCGAAGCTCGAGAACAAGCGCGTCAAGATCACGCAGGGCGATGATCTCTCGCCGGGTGTGCTCAAGATGGTCAAGGTCTACCTCGCGGTGAAGCGTCGCGTGCAGCCGGGCGACAAGATGGCCGGCCGTCACGGTAACAAGGGCGTGATCTCGACCATCGTGCCGGTCGAAGATATGCCTTACCTCGAAGACGGTACGCCGGTCGATGTCGTGCTGAACCCGCTTGGCGTGCCTTCGCGCATGAACGTGGGTCAGGTTCTCGAGACCCACCTCGGCTGGGCGGCCAAGGGCCTGGGTCTCAAGATTGGTCGCATGCTCGAGCAGCAGCAGGCGCTCGGCGATCTGCGCAAGTTCATCGGACGCGTGTACAACGAGACCGGTGGTCAAAAAGAAAACATCGATTCATTGAACGATCAGGAATTGGTGGAGCTCGCGCGAAATCTTTCGCGCGGCGTGCCGATTGCCACGCCGGTGTTCGATGGCACCGCCGAGTCCGAGATCAAGCGCTTGCTCGAACTCGCCGATCTGCCGGTATCGGGTCAGACGCATTTGACCGACGGCCGTACGGGCGAGCGTTTCGAGCGACCGGTGACGGTGGGCTACATGTACATGCTGAAGCTCAACCATCTGGTCGACGACAAGATGCACGCGCGCTCGACGGGTCCTTACTCGCTGGTCACGCAACAGCCGCTTGGCGGCAAGGCGCAGTTCGGCGGCCAGCGCTTCGGCGAAATGGAAGTCTGGGCGCTCGAGGCCTACGGTGCGGCGTACACGCTGCAGGAAATGCTCACGGTCAAGTCGGACGACGTGAACGGCCGCACGAAGATGTACAAGAACATCGTCGACGGCAATCACCAGATGGATGCCGGCATGCCCGAGTCGTTCAACGTGCTCGTGAAGGAGATCCGCTCCCTCG
>JBILGD010000033.1:0-22474 GCA_044351225.1 Steroidobacteraceae bacterium | reverse complement strand
CAACGTCGGCACGTACACGATCGATGCGTCCGCGCTCAACAACACGAACTACACGATCACGCGCGTCAACGGAGCGCTCACCATCACGCCACGTCCGATCACGGTGACGGCGGATGCCAAATCCAAGGTCTACGGCGATGCGGATCCGACGCTCACCTGGACGGTGACGACGGGGAACCTCGTCGGCAGCGACACGCTTGCGGGCGCGCTCACGCGTGCCGCCGGGGCGAACGTCGGTAAGTACACGATCGATGCGTCCGCGCTCAACAACACGAACTACACGATCACGCGCGTCAACGGCGCGCTCACGATCACGCCACGCCCGATCACGGTGACGGCGGATGCAAAGTCGAAGATCTACGGCGAGGCCGATCCAGCGCTCACCTGGGCTGTAACCTCGGGATCGCTTCTTGACGGCGACACACTATTCGGTGCGCTGGTTCGAGTTGCTGGGGAAAGCGTTGGTACCTACGCGATCCTGACGGCAGGACTGAATAATGCCAATTACTTGATCACGGGGATCGATGCAGAACTCACGATCCTGCCAGCACGACCCGTGCTTTCTACCTCGTCGGTCAATGTTGAACCGGCAGCCTTCGGTAGTGGGGCGTTGCCTTTGACAAGTTCGGGTGCTGCTGCGTCGGAAACAACAACGTCCGAAAGCAGTGACAGCTCCTCGGATGCGACGGACGACGCCGCTGCAGCCGACGACAGTACGGCGAGCGCCGACGACGGTACCGCGGGGGCCGCGGATGACGCGGCCTCGGCGGACGAGACCAGTGACGGCTCCGCCGGCGACACAGGGTCGTCTTCGACCGCGGCCAACGCCGCTGCCACTGCCGCGGCTGCGGCGAGCGCCGGATCTGCCAGCGCCTTAAATGCGCCGAATGTGGGCGGGGGCGCTCCGGCAGCATCCACCTTGCGTCCGCCGCCGGCGCCACCGGAGGAGGAGGGTATCGGCCTTCCGGCCATCGCGACGACGCTCGGTGCCGCGGCTGCTGCGGTCATCGCGTCCCTGTTCCTCTTTCAGGCCGGTGCCCTGCCAGCACTCGGCAAGGTCGTCGCTGCAATTGCGACTGTCGGCAAAACCGCAGGTGCCTCGAGCAGCATAGCCAAGGCAGCCGAGGGCCTGCAATCGGTGGATAACTCGAGTCAGAGCGAAAGACTCGAGGACGATGGAGGAGACGGTCAGCCGGAGTTCACGGTCGAATCGATCTTTGACCCCGAGGCTACCACCTGCACCACGATGCGGAGCGATGAGTCGAGTCCACTCACGCAGGCTCTGGTTCCGATCGAACACAAACCGGAGCGCCTTGCCGCTGCGTCTTCACCATCCGGTAGTGTGGGTCCCTCGGGGCCCAGCCTCGCTACATTCTTTGGTTTGGACCGAATACTAGGTTCGGGAGCGTCTGCGGATTCGACCGAGGACTCCAACGAGGGCGCTGACGCAGCCGACGACGGTGGTGAGGAAAATCTGCTGGTTGCAACAGCGAAGGAGCGTCTGCAGGGCATCGTCGAGGAACAGCTCGCAGGACTCCCTGCCAAAGTCCTCGGCGATGCGGTTGGGGAACTCACCGACAAGATGAACGCCGTGTTGGAGCAGTTCTCGGTCGGTCGCGACGTGCTGGCAAAAGCCTGGAAAGACGCGACGGAGCTCGTGGAGTACCGTCGACTCGTGGCGAACCAGTTGAACAGTCACTTCGTGATTGCGCTGGTCGATCATCAGGTCTCGTTTGATCAGTCTGCGACGTTGGACGCGAAGCTGGGCGAAAAAACCGTCAAGAGTTTCGAGTTCCCGATCAATTTCACGGCGCGCCTGAGCGATGTGCGAATCGAAATGCAGGGCAGCCGGATCATGCGTGTGCACTTGGGCGGATTGATGGTCGCAGGCTCGATTTCGCTCGGCGACCGAGTCCTGCTGGAAGTACCCGAGCAATCTTTCTCTATTGGCAGCATCGACCTCGGTAGCGGAGTGCAAGTCGGTTGAGGCCGAGCGATAGAAAATGAATCACCACAAACTTCTTTTTCTACTGACGTCGTTGCTGCCCGCCGTGATCCACGCCCAGCAACGACCCGATGCAGGACGCGTGCAGCGCGATTCGGCGCCACCGGTTCTCCAAGCGCCAAAGGAAAGTCCCGGGCTGCGCATCGAAGCTGAGACTGACGAAACCACCGAGGCTGGTGGCCCACAAGCGCGGGTCACAAAAGTCGAGTTCTCGGGAAATACCTTGCTGACGGACGACATTCTGCAGTCGGCAATCGCCGATCTGCTCGGAAACTCACTCGATCTCGCCGGCTTGCGTGGGCTCACACAGCGCGTTTCGGATCGCTATGCGGCTGCCGGATATACATTTACCAAGGCGTACCTGCCCCCGCAGGAACTCAAGGACGGCGTACTGAAGATCGCAGTGCTCGAGGGGCGTTACGGGAAGATAACGGTTGAAGGCGAGACGCGTCTAGCCAGCGCGAGTCTGCCTTTTCTGGGCGGGCTCAGCTCCGGTGATCCGATCGACTCGACACGGCTCGAACGCAGACTGCTGGTGCTCTCTGATCAACCAGGCGTGAAGATGTCGCCCCTGCTGCGATCGGGAGACGAAGAAGGCACGGGCGATCTCGTGGTGACAGTCGAGCGGGTCCCTCCTGTCAACATCGATGCTGGATACGATAATCATGGCAGTCTTTTTACGGGCGAGCATCGCGCGCGACTTAATGCGCGAGTCGATAGTCCGTTCCGATTCGGCGATCAGATTCAACTTCGTGCAGTATCAAGCACCGAAAATCTTTGGCTGGGGAATATTGCCTACAGCTTTCCGCTGGGAACTTCCGGGCGCCGATTATCGCTGAACCATTCGCGTACGGCCTATGAACTCGGCGGTGACTTCCGAAGTCTCGAGGCATCAGGTACGGCAGACACTACCTCGGCGGGAATGAGTTTTGTACTGCGTCGTTCGTCGGTTGCAAATACGTCACTATTCCTGACGCTGGAGCGTAAGACACTTCGCGATCAGCTCGGTGCGATCGACAGCGATGAGCGCAAGTCCAGTCGAAATCTCGGCGTCGTATTGCAGTTTGATCGTCAGGGCGCTGGCGGAGTGACTTATGGCAGTGTCGGGATCGTCCCCGGCGAACTGCGCTTGAACGGCGAAGTTGCCGTGGTTGACGCCGCCAGTGGCCGCAAGGCTGACGGTGGTTTCATCAAATGGAATTTGGATGTAGCCCGGCTACAGCCGATTGGCAGCACGGGTATCACGATATTTGGGCGGCTGGCTGCGCAAAGAGCCGATCAAAATCTCGATTCGTCGGAGAAGTTCAGCCTCGGCGGTCCGTACGCGGTGCGAGCTTATCCAGCCGGCGAGGGCAGCGGCGACGAAGGTACGCTTGCGCAACTCGAAGTACGGGCCGTTGCGGGCTCTTTTGCGCCGTTTTTATTCATCGATGCAGCGCGCTCGAAGCTCAATGCAAACGTCGAATCCCTGCTTTCGCCGCTGCCCGTGAATACGCGGTCGATCATTGGCGCCGGCGTCGGTACTCGCTTTACTCGTGGTGCTATCGCGGCAGATGGCGTTCTCGCTTGGCGAGTCAAGGGTGGGGCGCCACTCGCAGAGAATGATGATTCCGCGCCTCGCGTCTGGGTGACGCTTTCATATCGAGTGCAACCACGATGAGCAATCACATTACTAAAGTCCGTATGAAAGTCTGCACGGCTGCGGTTATCACGATCTTCGCAATGATCGCCGTACCATCATCGGCTGAGGGCGCTGCAGAGAAATCCACCCCTGAGTGGAATGTGTCGCTCGGCTACACCGCCGACTATTGGCGCAACTTCGCGGGAGGTCTGCGTACAGACGATGTTTTCATCGGACTGACAGCGCTTGGTGTTGATTGGAAGAGCGCTTCCGGGGGACTGCGGTCCAAAGTTCAGGTAATCCACTCGAACGGCAACAGCTTCGCCGAGATCGTCGGCGAGACGAACGTGATCAGCAATATCGAGGCTGACCGCGCGACACGACTGCTCGAGGCGTGGCTGGAATATGCCCCGGAAGACGACGATCGGAGCGTCAAACTCGGGCTTTACGATCTGAATTCCGAGTTCGACGTCAGCGAAGTGGGCGGGGCGCTAATCAATTCGACCTTCGGAATCGGCGTCGACTTCGCACAGTCGGGGGTGTCTGGACCTGCGATCTTCCCTTGGGGCGGCCTTGCGGTACGCGGGCGTTGGCGTTTTGATGATCGTTGGATGTTGCAGAGCGCACTCATCGACGGCGCGCCTGCTGATCCGAATTCGCCCCGCAAGTTTGCGTCCGTCGATATCGACTCCGATCAGGGAGCGTTGTGGGTTACGGAACTCGAGCATCGAACGGCGCTTTGGCGCGCAGTAGTAGGCCACTGGAGGTATTCGACGAAATTCGAGGAATTCGATGGGCTCGCAGACGGATCCTCTAAGAAATCCCGTCGGAATTCCGGGACCTATGGACTCATCGAGGGACCGATTCGCCAGTTCGACGATCGAAGATTGTTGGCCGTGCTTCGGCTGGGCAAGGCAAATCCGCAATTCAACGGCATCGATTCGACAATTCAGGCCGCGCTCGTGCTCGAACGTCCGTGGTTACGACGGGAGGGAGAGCATATTGCAATGGGTGTCGCATATGCGCGCAACGGTCGACCCGCGCGAAGATTGGCGATAGCGGCAGGGGAAGCGCTGCTGGACAAAGAAACGACAGTTGAAGTTTCGTGGCGCGTGCCTGTCTCGGAGCGAATCGCTCTGCAGCCGGATCTTCAGTACGTGATAAATCCGGGCAGCTCACCTGATGTCGACGATGCGCTCGCGGTGGGTCTTCGAGTCGAGTTTGACCTCACGATCCGATAAGAGGCGAGCGAAACTTGGATCCAGCAGTGAGCAAAGAGTCGGTTTTCAGATGCACCACATCCCAAGCGACTTGCCGAATTCTCCCGCAAGATTTGCCCACGGACAAACGTCTTGTGATCGATAGTCTTCGAGCAACTCCTCGCCGCAGGCCACGTCGCGAAGCGTTACCGAGGCAAGACGGTCTTCGGTCGGCGCGCTATTGGGGTCGCTGGAGTGGTTCAGATACCGCGCGTCGGTGCATATGTAGGCAAGGCTGTCGAGTGCGCGGATGTAGTACCCATAACGTTCGATGTCTATTAAGAAAGCGCTTTGGCCATTGCTCAGCGCGCGCAGTGCCTCGTACTGTTCTTTTTTGATGACGATCAGTTCGTTTGGAGTTGCCCGCCACCAGATCGTCCCCTTGGGAAGAAACTCGGAGGCGAAAAGGCCAAGGCCTTGTATGGTGCTTGATTTGACGTGATATCGATTCATGACAGTGAGTGGTTTTAAACGACTGGAGACGACAACTTTAGTGAGATTTGTAGTGTATTAAATTTACGGGCTTCGCTAGACAGTAATTATAGTTCGGTCGCGCTGGGTCGCCAACTACGATGGGCCAGAACGCCGGACTACAACAACCAAACTTCAGGAAATCAGAAAATGAAAAACGTCCCTTTGCTGGTCCTTTTGGCGATTGGTGGTGCGACATCTGCGGCGCATGCCGAAGTGTCCTCGACGATCACGCTGACATCAGACTACGATTTTCGTGGTCTGACACAAACGGCGCGAGATCCCGCAGTGCAGGCCAGTCTTGATTGGGCAAGCGAATCCGGGTTTTATGCCGGAATCTTTGGCAGTAATGTCGATTTCGGCGACGGCACCGACACCGAGATCGACCTCTACGCAGGCTTTCGCGGCAACCTGACTGAGGATCTGAGTTTTGACGTCGGCGCGCTTCAATACACCTATCATTCAGGCGAGAACGACGTCGACTTCGTCGATGTCTATGCCGGGCTGACTTACAAGGCCGTGAACTTCAAGTATTGGTACGCATGGGACGTCAGTAACACGGGGATTCCGGGTTCTTACTTCGAGATCAACAGCGCTCTGCCGCTGCCGAACGATATAAGCCTGAACCTTCACGGCGGCTATAGTTTCGGCGAGTACTGGACCGAAAAATACTTTGATTACTCGATTGGTGTTTCCAAGTCCATCGGCAACTTTGCGCTGTCGCTCAAGTGGGTAGATGGCAGTGACCTGCAGTCTGCGCAGGGCGCCCCCGACAAGGTTTTCACCTCGGATGCCAAGGTAGTCTTTTCGGTTGCAACCACTTTGCCTTGGGGCGAGTGAGCGCGTAATCAGAGTCGCTGTCGCGCTAGCGGTGGCGAATGACGATCTTGCCGATGTGTTCGCCCGATTGCAGATGGGCGAACGCATCGGCGGCTTCGTCGAAGCGAAACACGCGATCAATTTTCGGCTTGAGTGTGTTGGCGGCGCCTGCGCGGAGCAAATCCTCGAGCATGCGTTTGCTGCCCGAGGTAATGCCTTTTAAGACGATATTGTTGAGTATCAGCGCACCGAGGTTGCTCGGACTAGTCGCCGGCCCGCCGAGCGCACCGAGCAGGCCTACCCGCGCGTTCGGCGCGCAACAGGCGAGGGATTGAGTCAGCGTCGAGACGCCTACGGTTTCAACCACGATATCGACGCCGCGACCGTTCGTCGCGGCACGCACGGCATCCTGCCAAGCGGGTTGCGTTCGATAGTTGATCGTGATGTCGGCGCCAAGCTCGCGACAGACAGCGAGTTTCTCGTCGCTGGATGAGGTGATCGCGACCCGCGCGCCGTTGAGTTTGGCGATTTGCAGCGCGAGCACCGACACCCCGCCGGTGCCGAGGGTGAGCACGGTATCGCCGGCTTTGACTCGACCGAGCGTTTCGATCACATGCCAGGCCGTGATCCCGGCGGCGCCGAGCGCCGCCGCTTCCTCAAAGTTCATCGATTCCGGCAAGCGCACTAGCGAGTTCGCCGGCAACACGATGTGCTCGGCCAGCCATCCGTCGCGTGTGTTACCGATATCCTCGCTGAAGACCACGGGATCGTAGTCGCCATCCTGCCAGAGAATGAAATGAGGCGCGGTGACGCGATCGCCCGGCTGGAAGTTGACTACGCCCGCGCCGATGTCACGAACGACACCCGCGCCATCGCCAACGGGCACGCGCTCGGCGGGTTTCGGAGGTCCATAGCGACCCGCGAGAATGCTGAGATCGCGGTGGTTCAACGCTGACGCACGGACCTCGACCACGACTTCGCCAGGGCCGGGCTGCAACTGTGGACGCGTCGCGAGCGATAGGGAGCCAAGTCCTTGCTGAGCGCCGATCTGAAAAGCGCGGATGTTGGCGTTGAGTTTGGTGGTGGCCTTTGCCGCGACGCCTTGACCAATGTCGGCAGTGGCAGCGATCGGTGCTGCGGCAATTGCGGCGACACCCGCCGTTAATGCGTGACGGCGGAGGGGATCGAACGTGGACATGCGCCGATATTACCGGACAAATTTCGCGATCGGGACGAGTCTTGAGCAGGCTGATGTCCCTCGATTCGACGCGGATGGGCGAGGTCAATACCCGACCCAGTGCGTTACGATGACCTTCCCATAAGTCGTCTACGCCGAATACAAAGGACCGAAGCCATGCGGATAAGAAATGTGTTGCTCCTGTTAGCCGCAGTTTTGGCGGCGGGTGGTCTGTGGTTTGCGACACTCGATAAGGAAACACGCGGGCTGCTTGCAGTGCTGCCGACGAATGCGGATGTGCTCAGCTGGCGCCAGGATCAGCGCGAGGCGGCGTTCCGTGCCATGGACCGTCTGCCGTTCCTTGCGACCGCGGCGATCATTACGCCGTCGCCCCTCCCCCTGACCTTGCCGATCGGCGAGCCGCTCGATATTCCGGGTCTCGATGAGTACATGGCGGCGCAAGGTACGGCCGGTCTCGTGATCGTGCAGGATGGAAAGATTCGTCTCGAGCGCTATGGGCTCGGCTTCGATGCGGCGGGACGTTGGACCAGTTTTTCGGTGGCGAAATCGTTTACGTCGACACTCGTCGGCGCAGCGATTCAGGATGGCCATATCGATAGCCTCGAGGACAAGGTCAGTCGGTACATCCCGGGCTTGCGCGGCTCGGCTTACGACGATGTCACGGTGCGACAACTTTTGACTATGAGCTCCGGCGTCCGTTGGAACGAGGATTATGAAGACCCGAATGCGGATGTCGCCCGCTTCAATAACGCCAAACCGGAGGCGGGGCTTGATGCCACCGTCAGTTACATGCGTCAGCTGCCGCGCGCGCATCCGCCCGGCGAGGTCTGGAACTACAACACCGGCGAAACCAATCTGATCGGCGTGCTCGTGTCTTCGGCCACGGGTAAACCGCTCGCACAATATCTGCAGGAGCGTATCTGGCATCCCGGCGGCATGGAGGCGGAAGCCACATGGCTACAGGGTAAGACTGGCCACGAGATTGCCGGTTGCTGTCTGCAAGCGGCTACGCGTGACTTTGCACGCTTCGGTCTTTTCGTGCTCGCCAACGGCAATATCGAAGGTCGCCAGATTGTGCCGCAAGATTGGTTCGCACAGGCGACGCGCAAGCAAAAGGACATCGGCAACCCCGGACGCGGCTATGGCTTCCAGTGGTGGACGTATGATGACGGCGCCGTCGCCGCGCAGGGAATATTTGGTCAGGGAATTTTCATTGATCCGCAGCGTCGGCTCGTCATTGCCAGCAACTCGAACTGGACGCGCGCCACGCTGGGCCCGGAACCCAAGGCGCGCGAGGCGTTCTATGCGAAGGTTCGTGAGCTGATTGATCAATCGTCCACCGGTGTTGGTGATGCCGCGAATGACACTGTGGGAGATACGGAATGAGTGAGGTTCCCCTCGCGACGGCGGCGGAGTTTCGTGAGGCGGCGAGGCGGCGCTTGCCGCGCTTTCTGTTCGATTACATCGATGGTGCGGCGTATGACGAATTGACTTGTCGACGCAACGTCGCCGATCTTGGCGCAGTCCAATTACGTCAGCGCGTGTTGCGCGATGTTTCCGCCGTCGACACGAGCACCGATCTGCTCGGCGAGTCATGGGCCATGCCAGTTGCGCTCGGGCCGGTGGGACTCTCGGGGATGTATGCACGCCGCGGTGAGGCCCAAGCCAAGCGCATCGCCAGCGAGCGCGGTATCCCCATGTGCCTTTCGACCTTGTCGCTGTGCTCGCTTGAGGAGGTCGCAGCCGCTTCCGAGCGTCCTCCGTGGTTTCAGCTCTATATCATGCGAGACCGGCGCTTTCTGCAGGATCTCGTCGACAGGGCGGAAGCAGCGCACTGCTCGACGCTGGTGCTGACGGTCGACATGCCAGTACCGGGCGCGCGCTATCGTGACGCCCGCTCGGGCATGAGCGGTCCGAATTCAGCGGCGTCACGTCTGCTGCAAGCGGCCACACACCCGGGCTGGGCTTGGGATGTGGGGCTCCGTGGCAGGCCGCATCGTCTCGGCAATCTCGAGCCGCTGCTGGGCGCCCAGAGCCATATCAAAGATTACATGGGATGGATTGCGCGCAATTTCGATCCGTCGGTCACCTGGCGCGAGGTCGATGAGTTGCGCCGTCGTTGGTCAGGTCGGCTCGTGCTCAAAGGTATCCTTGACGCGGATGATGCACGCGAAGCCCTGAATCACGGTATCGATGGCATCGTGGTGTCAAACCATGGTGGCCGGCAACTCGATGGGGTGCCTTCGACCGCCGCCGCCTTGCCGGCGATCGCTGCTGCGGTGAGCGGCCGCATGGCTGTACTGGTCGATGGTGGTGTCCGCAGCGGACTCGATGTCGTACGCATGCTCGCGCTCGGTGCGCAGGGTGTTCTGCTGGGGCGCGCCTGGGCTTATGCGCTCGGCGCGGCAGGCGGCGCCGGCGTATCACGCTTGCTGCAGATCATGGACGCCGAGATTCGCGTTGCCATGGCGCTGGGTGGCGTCACACGGGTCGAGCAGATCGATCAGAGCCTGTTGGCTAGTTGAGGGCGGGCGCAAATCGATCCGCGCTCGCCTCGGCCCAGCAGCTGCGAAAGGGCTCAGGCAAGTTGGTGGCGTCGGCGTTTGCTGTCGCGAGGACGCCTGCCGGCACGCTATCGATGGCACGCGCCAGCGACACGGCACGCCCGTGACCATCACGCGTCATCAAATGACCGGGACGTACTTGGGAGGGATGGGTGAGCCCTGCGGCGCCCACGAGTTCCGCGAGTGCACCGACGGTCTGTGCATGGAAATTCGTGACGCGGGTCGCCTTGGCAGGCACGACAAGCGCGCGCTGCCGCACCGGATCCTGCGTGGCAACGCCCGTCGGGCAATGATCAGTGTGACAAGCGCGCGATTGCAGACAGCCGAGTGCAAACATGAAACCGCGTGCCGAATTGCACCAGTCCGCCCCGAGCGCGAGCGCGCGCATGAGATCAAATGAAGAGATGATCTTGCCCGAGGCACCGATCTTGATGCGCTGGCGCAAACCCGCAGCAAACAGGGCGTTGTGCACGAGACGCAGTCCATCGCGCAACGGCATGCCGACGTGATCGGCGAACTCGACGGGTGCGGCGCCGGTACCACCCTCGGCGCCGTCTACTACAATGAAATCGGGCGTGATATTTGTTTCCAGCATCGCCTTCACGATGCCGAAGAATTCAGTCGGATGACCGATGCAAAGCTTGAAGCCCACGGGCTTGCCGTCGGCGAGCTTGCGTAGCTGAGCGATAAACTGCAGCAGCTCGCGTGGCGTCGAGAATTGCGAGTGAGACGGCGGCGAAATGCAGTCTTGTCCCATCGGTACGCCGCGCGCTGCGGCGATCTCTTCGCTGACCTTGGCCGCAGGCAGTACGCCGCCGTGTCCGGGCTTGGCCCCTTGCGAGAGCTTGATTTCAATCATTTTGACCTGTGGCGATTTTGCCTGCTCGGCAAAGCGTTCCGCAGAGAATCGACCTTGTTCGTCGCGGCACCCGAAGTAGCCGGAGCCGATTTCCCAGATGAGATCGCCGCCGTGTTCGCGGTGATATCTCGAGATCGAACCTTCGCCGGTGTCGTGGGCAAAGCCGCCACGCTTTGCGCCAAGATTCAGTGCGAGGATCGCATTGCTCGAGAGCGAACCGAAACTCATTGCCGAGACGTTGAACACCGAAAGAGAGTACGGCTGCGTGCAGTCCGGGCCGCCCACGGTGATGCGGAAGGAGGCGGGGTCGGCATGTTGCGGCGTCGAGGAATGGCAGAGCCAAGCCGACTCGTCGGCATACAGATTGCGCAGCGTGCCGAAACCACGCTTGTCGTTTTGGCGCTTTGCGCGGGCATAGACCAACGCACGCTGATTGCGCGAAAAGGGATATTCATCCTCGTCATCCTCAATGAAGTACTGCCGCATCTCGGGGCGAAAGTACTCGAGCAGAAAGCGCAGGTGACCCGTGAGCGGATAATTGCGCAGCACGGCATGGCTTGGTTGAGTGATGTCGCGAAGACCGAGCAAAAACAACGCAAGCAGTGCCAGTGCCACCCACGGTGACCAGATCGATGCAATCGCGGCGGCCGGCAGCGTTGCGAGCCAAGGCAGGAATCGAGTCGCCATCTTCGCCCTCTGGTATCGGGATGGGGTTCGCCGCCGTTATACCTGCCATGCATGCCGGCGTCGCCGGATTTTATTGCCCTCGCCGATACGCGGCGTCGGAATTTCGACATCAGCTGCCAAAGATTGGCGTTGCCGCTCATCAGCCTCATTATGACCCCGGAGAACCGTGGTGATGATCGAGTCGTCCGCGCCCCCCGAGGACCCACGTCCCTTTGTTGTGCCCTGCCGTGATCACCGATGGGGCCCGGAAGTCCCGAATTCACCCGTTGAGCGGGCATGGCGGCACTCAGAAACGAATGCCGATCTTGGCTGATGCACCAAAGCTCTCGCCGGTCTTTTCGAGTTCGAGCGTGACACCGCCGAGAAATACACTGAAGGTTACGCCGGCAAATACACGGGTCATTTGCGGTGACTCTTTTTCAAGGCGCAGTGGGCCCGCCAGCGCTGAGCCCGCCGGCGTGACGTTTCCCCAAAACCGCCCGACGCCACCGTAGGGGGTCAGATTGGCGAGACCCTTGGAGATCACGAGTTCCACGCTGCGCGTGTCAAGATCGAGTTGCTCGATACCCGAGAGACGAGTCGCAGCACCGCGCAGCGCGACCGCCGGCAGGGCGATGTTGCCCTCGAGCAAGGCGTACTTGATTTCTCCGCCAAAGAAATGAATGCCGGTACCCGGAATCGTCGCGTAAAAACCGCCAAAATCGATGTCGAACGGCAACCCTTTGTGAATCGAGATGCGCGGAATCGTCAGATAGCTTTGCTCATCGCCGGTAGTGATGCTCCACGGTAGATCGCTGTCGGTTTGCATCACCGACATCCCCACGCCAAGATCAAAGCCCGTGATACCGAGCGGCTCGGCGGGGGTCAGCGATTTGTGACTGAGTGCGGCAACCAGATCAGCAGACAAGGTCTTGAACTGGGCTGGCGAGAGCGCATCGATATCATCGAGTCCCGCGAGCGCTGCGGTGGGCATCGTGGCAAGCGCCAAGGCGCCGAGACCGAGTCTGAACATTGCAAGGGCGTGGCGCATCGTCGTCTCCGTAAACGAGCGGGTACTCTACCGCGGCAAGGATGCGCCCGGGATGGTTCACCAGTCGACTCGCGTAAATCGATGATGCCTTGCTGGGCAGTATTCCCGTAGCATTACAGGGTGGTACTGCAACACCGATTTCTGCTGTACGTCGCCGTCTCGGCCGTGGCTTGGAGCGCCTTCGTGCCGCTCTACAACCTGCTCTTTTCCTGGACTGAGTTCATCCCCGGGATCAACTGGATCTACTTGCCGCATGGTTTGCGGATGATTCTCGTGCTGCTCTTCGGGATCGCCGGAGCGCTCGGCTTCACGCTCGGTGCGACCTTGCTCCGCTTCACGATCATGCCGGAAGCCGATATCGCTTGGTCACTGCATTGGTTGCTGGCTGTGACCCCCGGTCTCGCCGCATGGTCGGCGGTCGCCTTGATCCTGCGCGACTGGCCTGGGCGACATCTTCGATCGGCGCTTGTTCCGTCCATGACAACGATCAGTGGCCGCAGTCTGTTGCTGATTGCTCTGGCCTCCGCCATGTTCAATTCCTCAGGTCATGCGGCGGCGTGGTGGCTGTTTGGTGAGGATTCGCTCGAACCCGCTGATCGTTACCTGTCGATGTTTGTTGGCGATCTGCTCGGCGCGATCCTGTTGCTGTATATTTTGAAAAGCTTGATGCGCTCGCTTGGTCATCCTGTCGCCCAGTCGGAAACCCATGTCTCGCAAGAAACCGAAGAAAGAACTGATCGATCTGTATTTACGATTTCGCTGGCTGCTCGGCGGTCTGAATGACCTGCCGTCGGCCGAGCTCCTGAGGGTGCCCGCGACCGAGGCGTTGCTGGCAGAGATCGTTCATGCGTGGCGGCAAGGTGAGTCGCGTCCCATCAATGTCCTGCTCGCCCACGAGGGCCTTGGACATCCCAACACCATTCGCCGTCGCATCGATCAGCTGCAATCCGCCGGATTCATCGAATTTCAGGGGGATGAAGCCGACTCGCGTATCAAGCGCGTGATTCCCACCGAGCAGGCGCTGCGCCACCTGGCCCGCTACGCGGCGGTGATTCGCGAGACTTCCAAATAACGTAAATCGAGGGGGTCGTAGGGAATACTTTCTTTTTGGCATGAATTCGGCAAAATAGCCCCAATATTTGTGGATATCGCGGGCTTCAAAAACCGATGATCATCGACGAACTGTCTACCGAATCCGTGCGTAACGAAGCGCCAGGCTCGGATGCCTTGGCGAACCGTTTTCTCAGCGTCACGCCCGCAGTGATGTTGGCGGCCCAGCATCAACCCATATCGATTTCCGAGTTTGTCGACTTGCTGCAGCAGCAGGGTTTCGGCGGCAAGCGTGGTTGCCGAAAACTGGTCCATCGTCTCGAACGGCTCGGGCTTTTAACCATCGGGCCCGGCGCCCGAGGCGATCGCCGCGAAAAATCGATCGCACCGACACCAAAGGCGCGTCAGCAGCTGCGCGCGTTGATTGCAAAACTGAACTATTTTTTGAGCTGACGAACCGCTCCGACATTACGCGCTGAGAAACCGATCAATGGCCTCTACCCATTGATGAGGTTGTTGATCGACGATATCAACGCCTCCACCAGACAGCTCGGCATAAGCAAAATCCGGCCGTAAACGGTGAGCGGCTTTCGAGTGCTCGTAAATTTGGTCACCCGTGTTGGTAAGGATCAGTGTCTCGCGGCGGATATGAGGCAACGCTGCGGCGTGATCGTATGAAAAAGCCGCATGATGACCATGCCAGAACGGCCCAAGCCCCATGAATTTTTCGACCGTATACCGCGTGATCAGTCTCGAATCCGGAGCGGGGGAGTCGCCGTACATACGGTAACGTGTCATGAACGAGTTCTGAAGATGGGAGCCATCCGGCTGGTAAACAAAATTGATTTCATGCTTTTCTACACCGTCCATGAATTTCCGCCGCTCCTCGTCGGTGAGCGGCAGCGCGCTGCCAAGGACTAGCTTTCTTACGCGCGGACGGAATTGCCTTTCTACCTCCGTAGCCACCAATGCTCCGGTGTGATGACCTACAACATCGGCTTGCGCAATCCCCAGGTGATCGAGGACCGCAGGCACCACACGAGCCCAATCTTCCACCCTCGGCACAAAGTCGGTGACGTCAGACATGCCAAAGCCCGGGCAGTCGATACCGATTGGCCGGTAGCCGCGCTCGATAAAAATCGGATAGACGCTCTCGAACTGACGGGATGACATGGGTGCCTGATGAATCAGCACCACCGGTTTGCCGGTATGAGCGGCTTGATAATGAACCTGCCCGAACGGTCCGTTCGCATAGCCCCGTTCCATCGGGTGTTTTATCAGGGCGTTTTTCTTTCTGCCGTCTGCCGAGGCCGTCGCGGAATGAGTCGATGTCGCATTGCCGGCAAGCAAGGTCAGCACGGCACCAATCATTCCTCGTCTAGTGAGCGGAAGTCGCATGGGATGTCGCTCCACTTTGATGGGATCAAGTCAATAATTGATTTACTTCGGCTCGTCTCGGCGCCGAGGGCTGCGCCCCCCGTCGAGTCACCGAGATCGCGGCTGCAGCATTGGCGAAACGCACCGCTTCGAGCAGTGCGCAGTCTTCGGCGAGCGCCACGGCCAGCGCACCATTGAAGACATCGCCGGCGGCGGTGGTGTCGATGGGCTTCACGGGAAAGCCTTTGACCAGGACTTCGCCATCATCCGTCGCGATTAGCGCGCCACGCTTACCCAGAGTGATGATCACGGTCTCGACACCACGACGACGCAGCTTGCGTGCGGCCATAGTCGCCGAGCGCAGATTGTCGACCGGGATTCCGGTCAGCAATTCCGCTTCCGTTTCATTGGGCGTGAGCACTGAAATCTTCTTCAATACTGCGGCGGGCAGGGCTTGCGCGGGTGCCGGGTTGAGAATCACGCGTACCCCTGCGCGATGCGCCTCATCAATCGCAGCGCGAACGGTATCGAGCGGTGTCTCGAGCTGCACCAGCATCACGCGCGCCCCGTGGAACGAGCTGCGCGCGGTACGAATATCGCGGGCGCTGAGGGCTGCGTTGGCACCCGAAGCCACGGCAATGCTGTTTTCGCCATGGTCTGCGACGAAAATGAGTGCGACACCCGATGGTCGCGCGGCATCGTGGGTGACGGCACGAGTATCGATGCCGTCGCGCTTGAGCGTGGCGATTGCCGACTTGCCAAAAGAATCGCAACCCACGCGTCCGATGAGCGAGACGCGCCCGCCCAGACGGGCCGCAGCCACCGCCTGATTAGCGCCCTTGCCGCCGGCTGCTGTCATGAATTCGCCGCCAAGGACCGTCTCGCCGGGTCGCGGGATGCGCGTGACACGCACGATCATGTCAGTGTTGGCGCTACCGACGACGATGATCTTCGGCCGACGTCGCGTCATACCAGAGTCAGTTCCCGTTTTTTTCAACGGTTAGATCGCGAGCGACGCGCAGTCCAAATATTTGACTGAGCAGGTTCACGGGATCGCGACCACGAAAGGACGGTCGCTGTCGCTGGATGTCGGTACGCCAGCCTCCGCCGCGGGTCCCACGACGATCACAGCCGATCTCTAGTTGGGCGCTGCCATCGATCGGCGTCGCCGGGTACGGCATGGCGTAGCAGTCGGCGACCCATTCCCATACGTTGCCGATCATGTCGTGCAAGCCGAGCGCGTTCGCCGCGAAACGGCCCACTGGCGCTACGCCCGCATAACCATCTGCGCACCCCGTGGGCGCCCAGGGGATGGCGGGATTGGTCGCGCTGGCGTCGTACACGTTGGCATATCGACAGGCGAGCTCGGGATCGTCGCCCCAGGGGTAACGATGATCGCTGCCCGCGCGAGCGGCGTACTCCCACTCGGCTTCGGTCGGCAACCGATAGCGCTGGCTCGTGACGGTGCTCAACCAGGCGACGTAGGCCTCGGCGTCGTCCCAACTGATGCAGGCGACCGGCTCGTCATCGCGTGGTGGTCTGCCGTAACCGGGATTGCGCCAGTCGAGCGACAAGTCGCGCTCGATCTTCTGTTTTGCCTCTACCCAGACATTGCAGCCAGGTCCCGAGGCACGCCCTGTGGCACGCACGAAGGCCGCATACTGCCCGTGCGTCACCTCGAATTTGCCCAGCGCGAATTTGTGCGTGACGGTCACCGCGCGCACGGGCCCCTCGTAGCGATCCTTCTCGCCACCCTCAAAGCCCATGCTGAAACGCCCGGGTGATACTTCGACCATGACCGGGCAGGACTCACAATCGCGAAATTCTTTGGGTGCTGATGGCTTGGTGCGTGTTTCCGCCTGCGAGACTGGCACGCTCGCGAGATACGCGAGCCCGGTCAGCCATGCCGTCCAGCGGGTACGCCGTCGCATCAAGCGAGCGCCTCGAGAATTTCGAGCGCCGCACGCTCGCCGGATTCCATCGCCGCCTCCATGCCTACCTCGAGACGACGCGTATGTTCGCCCGCAAAGTGAAGTTGGTGATGCGGCAGACTCATGGATTGCGACCACGCTGCGCCGCGCCACGGCAGAAAGGCGTGACTGCAGCCACGTACGAGTGGATCCATCGCCCACGAGTGCACGCCCAGGAATTCGATCTTGCCGCGGGCGCTGGGCCGCACTTTTTCAATGTAGTTGATCGCCAGCTGACCACGCTCCGCCGCCGACAAGCGATCCACTTCCTGCGAGCGTTTGCCGAAGGAGAGCGCGCTGATGAGCTCGCGCTTGCCGTCGTACTCGAGCTGTTGACGGATCAGCGTGAAAGGTCCGTCGGTCCACATCGACGCTTCGATGCCGTCGTCTTCCCAGTAGGGCGATTTCACTCGCAGCCATACCTGACTCTGGTTGTGATACGGCATACGACGAATCGCATCGCCCTGTGCGCCCTGTAGCGAGGGAGTGATTTCGATGTTGCGCAGAACGCCGAAGGGAACTGCGGCAATCACGCGTCGCGCCCGCCAGCGCGCGCCATTGCTGCAGCGCACGGTGCAGCCTTGCGGCGACAGGTCGATCGAGGTGACGGCGTGCTGGGTATGCACGGCCTTGCCGAGCGCCTGGCCCATGGCGTCCGTGAGCACGGAGTTGCCGCCGACCACATGTGAACTCGCGAGTGCAAATCGCTCGTAAACGTCTTTGCCTGCGCCATCACCACCCGAGAACGCCTTGACGTCGGCGCGGCTGCGCGTCGATTCCTGCAGCATGCGCAGCACACCAATGTTTTCGAGTCCCGGCGAACCGAGCGTGAGATTGACGATGCGCTGCGCAGCTTCCGAAGCGCCCTGTCGGCGCAGCCACTGCGCCAGCGACACGTCATGCTGCGCTGCCGCCGGTGCGAGCCAATCGTCGAGCGCCGAGAACGGGGTGCGCTGTTCGACGAAGAACGAGTTCAGGGCGTGCGGCGGTACGGCGCGCTCCTTGCCCTCGAGTGGATTGAGCGGCGAGGTGGCCCAATTCTTTGCCGGAATCAGGGTGTCATTCAGCACGAAAGAGTAGGGCGCATTGATATGCGCGCCAGGACCGAGTTTGACTTTGAGTCGGGTTGCAAGATCGCGCACGCGCGCGTACATCGGGCCGATCTGCGAAGCGCCGAGCTCGATGCGTGAGTCGAGATGGTACGCCGTGTTCGAGCGACCGCCCACGCGGTTGGCCGCCTCGAGCACCACGACCTTCAGGCCCTGTTCGGCGAGCTGCAGTGCGGCGTTGAGGCCGGCAAAGCCTCCGCCCACCACCACTACATCCACCCGCTGCGCAGCCGCGTGCAAGCGGCCAGAGCCCAGCGCCAAGGCCGCGAGCGAGCCCCCGGCGACCACATCGCGTCGTGTCAGTCCCATTGGACCCCCTCCCGTTCTGTTTATTGCTCGCGGTTTACCGCGGCGGCAGGATCGTGGTCAACGCTGCTCTTTCGACCTGTCCGTTTGCATGTCCGCCGCAGCTCCGCGGGTCTTGAGGAATGCTTCGACGCGGGCCACGGCATTGGCACGGATATTCGCGTAGAAGAGATCGAAGTCGTTGAAATGCAGCATACCCGCCGGCAGCGGCACGATGGCGTAGCCCTGGCGCGGAGGACTGTCGACCCGCAGCACGCCGTCCCGGCAAGTGGCGCCGAGTCGGCCGGGTTCTGTCGGCGGCAGGGGCGACGGCTCGGTTAACGAGTGGGTGAGGCCAACGCCAGGCCTTGCGGGTAGCGCGCCGATGTTGAGCTCGGCTGCCGCGGCGGGTTGGTCGAGCGCAAACGTCAGCGGGTTCACGCATACGATGTCCGTGCCGTCGGTCCGCGAGAAGCGCTGCATGTATCTCGCCTGCGACTGCTTCAGGTAATTGGATGGGTCACCGGTGCGATCGAAAGTGTTCCAGGTCACGAGACAATTCGTTTGCGTGGGCGTCGCGCAGATCTCGATGCCACCACCCATGGATTCCAGCTGCCCGCGCGCATAAGCAATGCCGATCGGGTAGGCGGCCACCATCCGCTCCCGATACGTCGACTGCACGCCGAATTCATTGAGCCAACGCTCTACATGCGTTGCGCCCTGACTGTGCCCGGCGATGATGAACGGTCGGCCTTGATTCCAATGCGCAAGGTAATGCATGAACGCACGCCGTACATCGCCCCAGGCGAATTCATAGGCTTCGAGACCACGCATTGCGGGTGTCGCAGCGAGCGCGGCGGCTGTCGCTTGTCGATAACGCGGCGCAAAGACACGACAGCAGGCGTTGAAGACCGCCGCCTGGCGCGCGATCACCGACTCATCGGTCCAGTCATTGGTGACCGTATCGGCGAGCGGTTGATTCCAAAAGTCGCCTCCGCGGTATGTGGTGGGGTGGATATAGAACACGTCGACGGCCGCGCTCGCCTGTCGATCACCGAAAGGATCGTTCTCGGGAACGACATCGGCGGCATCACGTCGATCGGGAAGCGCCGCCCATGAAGCAGGATCGGCGTAATCGGGTGCAGGCGGATGCGGCTGCTCGCCGAAGGGCTTGGTGGGAATGCCGGGTGGCGGTAACTGCGCGACGGGCGGCGAGAGCGCCTCGATGAACGGGTTCAGAAAGCGACCATCGTCAAAATCGTTGCGGATACGACCGAGACGCACGACTACGGCCCGTTGCTGCGGCAGAACATACACGCGTTGTCCACCACGACCGCCGATGTAGACGACACCTTGTGCTGCGAACGCCGTGGGCGTGATGGGGCGCGAGGTGGACTGCGATCGCGGCACGAGAGCGGTAGGTTCAAGCAGCCACGACATTCCCGTCGCTTTGTTGAGCGCCGACGGTTGCAGCAACTGCGCGATGCTTTGCTTTGTCAGGACGCGTTGACTCCCGACCACGCCCTCACCGCGTACGAGCTCGCCGATCCGCGCCCAGTCTCGGGCGCTCGCCTGCAGGCAGCAGAACGTCCGCGTGTTGCCACCCTCACGGTCGAGACGGACCCATGCATCCGCTGCGCCGATGCGTTGCCAGATTCGGCGTCCGAGATAACTTGCATAGGGCTCACGGGTCGCCTCTTCGAGTAACAGTCCGAGCACTTGGGCGTCTAGCGCATTGCCGCGGTGCTTCGTGCCCGCCGGCGCGCTTGGTTGCTGCGATAGGGCGAGACGGCGCAGATCGGTGCCGATGAACAGCTGCATCCCGGGTGCGTCCGGCCGTGCTTCATAGGGTGGGTCGACGAGTCCCGATTCGCCCCGCAGCAGATGGCCGACCGTGATATTGCGGCGGAGATCCCCAGTTACTCGCCATTCCTCAAAGAAATCGGCAGCCGACTGATCGAGTGAACGAATCGCGCCGTCCTCAATGGCCGCAAGTACTGCCAACGAGAGTAACCCGCGGTGCATCGACTGGGAGTCGAGCTGACGTGAGGGATCAATCCCTGCCGCATAGTCTTCGGCAATGATGCGGCCGTCGACCATTACGACGACAGCCAGCGAGTTGTACTCTCGGGCGACGGTAAGCGCTCTGTTGAACCGCGAGTCTTGCAGGGGCGAGGCTTGCGTAGCGCTTGAGAGTGACGTGTCGGGCGAGACGCCTTGGATGCGCGCCCGCGGTTGGTACCACTCGGTGGCGGCGATCACTTCGTCGTCTGCCGGCATGTCGCGAAAGCGCTGCGCGACGATCTGCTCGGCTTGCTGCGTCGTGAGTGTGCTGGCCCCTGGACGTCCGGCCGCGGATTGGACTGCATCGGGCATCACACAACCGCTGAGCATCCACGTGACTGCGGCGAGCAGGGTCGTGCTGCGATTCGCGCAAGGGCTTTTCATGGTGTTCATTTCTTGATATTCCATCCTGCATGAATATGAAACGTCGTCTCGCGCCGTGGATCCTGGCCTGCATCCCCTTCTGGCTGCACTCTGCACCGAGCTCCATCGTTCCCGATACGATTTACCTCGGCAAGATCCACACCATGAATCCCGCGCAGCCGACTGCGGAAGCCGTGGCCGTGACCGGGGGCAAGATCGTTGCAGTGGGCGCAAGGGGCGAGCTGCTGTCATCGCGCGGTTCCGCGACCCGGATCGTCGAACTCGGTGAGCGCGTGATGCTACCTGGTTTCATTGACGCACACGGTCACCTCACCGGCATATCGGCTTATCTCGATTACGCCAATCTCGCGCCGCCTCCCGCTGGCTCCGTACGTACCATCAGTGAGCTGCAAGAGGTGTTGCGTCGGCGTATTGCCGAAGAAAAGATCCCTGTCGGCCAATGGGTGGTAGGTGTCGGCTATGACGACGCGCTGCTCGATGAACGCAGGCATCCGACCCGCGAAGATCTCGATGCCGTCTCAAAGATACATCCCGTGATTGTCGTACATGCTTCGGGGCATTTGAGTGCTGGCAACTCCCGCGTACTCGAGATGTTCGGCATCAACGCCGAGACCATTGATCCCTCGGGTGGTGTCTATCGTCGTCGCGAGGGAACGCGGGAGCCGAACGGTGTATTCGAGGAGTTGGCGCACTATGCCGTCCTTGCGCGTGTACCGCGAGCATCCTCTGATCAGGTTGTCGAGCGACTTGGTCGCACACTCCAATATTTGGCGAGTCATGGTTTGACCACGGTGCAGGAAGGTGCTGCCAACCCCGACAGTTTGCGGATTCTCGAAGCGGCAGCGGCCAGGAAACTGCTCAATCTGGATGTCGTGGCCTATCGATTTTGGCCTGTTGTCGGTACTCCCTTGCCGATCGAATCTTCGACAGCGCAGTACGAAAACCGACTTCGCATCGATGGCATCAAGATGATGCTGGATGGTTCACCGCAGGGAAAGACGGCATTTCTCAGCAAGCCTTATCTGGTACCGCCGCCCGGGCGCGACGCAAGCTATCGCGGTTATCCAAGCTTGCCCGAGCCCGCCGTAAAAAAAGCGCTCAAAGAAGCGCTGTCGCGCGGGGTACCCGTACTCGCGCATGCCAACGGCGACGCGGCAGCACAGATGTTGATCGATGCTGTGGCCGACTCTGGCGTGGGCCCACGACAGTCGCGGGTGGTGATGATCCACGCACAGACGGTACGCGAAGATCAGCTCGATCGAATGGCCGAGCTTGGCATTACGCCGTCGTTTTTCGTGAGTCATACATTTTTTTGGGGTGACTGGCACCGTGACGAAGTATTGGGCGGGCAGCGCGCCGAAATGATCAGTCCGCTGCGAGCGGCCACGCAGCGGGGCATACGCTATACCCTGCACAATGATCCGCCGGTGGTACCGCCCGACATGATCCGTACGCTTTGGGCTGCGACCAACCGTCTCACGCGCAGCGGTCAAGTACTGGGTCGCGAACAGCGCGCTACCATCGGCGAGGCGCTCGCAGCCATCACGCTCGATGCCGCGCGCCAACATGGCGAAGAATCACTCAAGGGCTCGATTGAGCCGGGTAAGCAGGCTGATCTCGTGATCCTCAGCGCCGATCCTTTTGCGATGTCGGCAGAGCGTCTGCTGGCGCTGAAAGTGCTCGAGACGATCTCCCAAGGACAGAGCGTTTACGTCGCACCGT
>JBILGD010000117.1:0-7901 GCA_044351225.1 Steroidobacteraceae bacterium | reverse complement strand
CTGGTTGTGGTAACGGGGCTGTCGGGTTCGGGGAAGTCCTCGCTGGCCTTTGACACCCTTTATGCGGAGGGTCAGCGGCGTTATGTGGAATCGTTGTCGGCCTATGCCCGGCAGTTCCTGTCGGTCATGGACAAGCCCGACGTGGATCACATCGAGGGACTCTCGCCGGCCATTGCCATCGAGCAGAAAGCCGCCTCGCACAACCCGCGCTCGACCGTGGGAACGGTGACCGAGATCCACGATTACCTGCGTCTGCTCTACGCACGGGCGGGCGTCCCGCGCTGCCCGGATCACGGCATAGACCTCGAGGCACAGACGGTCAGTCAAATGGTCGACCAAGTGCTGCGTCTCGGCGAGGGCATCGCGGCGTTGTTGCTGGCGCCACTCGTGCAGGATCGCAAGGGCGAACATGAGGCGGTGCTCAGGGACTTGCAGACCCAGGGTTTCGTGCGCGCGCGCATCGATGGCGCCGTCTGCGAACTGGATGCGGCGCCGAAACTCGATCCAAGACGCAAGCACAGCATTGATGCCGTGGTCGATCGTCTGCGGGTGCGGCCCGATGCCGCACAACGCCTCGCAGAGTCCTTCGAGACGGCCCTGCGACTCTCCGGCGGAACGGCGAGAGTGCTGCGTATGGACGAGCCCGCAGACCAAGGCCTGCTCTTCTCCAACCGGCACGCCTGCCCCGAGTGCGGTTACAGCGTGCAACTCCTTGAACCCAAGATGTTCAGTTTCAACAGCCCAGCGGGTGCTTGTGGCGGTTGCGATGGTATCGGTCAACAAGAATTCTTTGATCCGGCGCGGGTGGCCGCATTCCCGCATCTGTCGCTGGCTGGTGGTGCCATCCGCGGCTGGGATCGGCACAACGTGCATTACCTGCAACTCATCACCACCCTGGCGCGGCACTACGGCTTCGACATCGAGGAGCCCTGGGAAGAACTGCCCGAACGTATCCGGCACATCCTGCTTTATGGCAGCGATGAAGAGTCGATCGAGTTCACCTATGTGGCGGGGCGCGGCAAAGTCAGCAAGCGCAGCCATCCCTTCGAGGGCATGTTGCGCAACATCGAACGGCGCTACCGCGAAACCGACTCGCCGGCCGTGCGTGAGGAACTGGCGCGCTATCGTGGTTGGCGCAGTTGCCCGGAGTGTAGTGGTAGCCGCCTCAATCGCACGGCGCGGCACGTGTTCGTGGCTACTCGTTCATTGCCCGATGTGACGGGCCTTGCGGTCGCCGATGCCGCGGATTTCTTTGCCCACCTCAGTTTGCCAGGCTGGCGCGGCGAGGTCGCCGCAAAGATCGTCAGCGAAGTGCGCGATCGACTGCGCTTTCTGATCGATGTCGGACTCGATTATTTGACCCTGGACCGTGGTGCAGACTCGCTGTCCGGTGGCGAAGCACAGCGTATTCGGCTCGCGAGCCAGATCGGCTCGGGACTCACCGGCGTGATGTACATCCTCGATGAACCCTCGATTGGCCTGCATCAACGCGACAACACGCGTTTGCTCGCCACGTTGCAACGTCTGCGCGATCTCGGCAATACCGTGATCGTCGTCGAGCACGATGAGGAGGCGATACTCGCCGCCGATCACGTCATCGACCTTGGCCCGGGCGCCGGAGTGCATGGCGGTGCGATCGTGGCGCAGGGAACGCCGGAAGACATCCGCCAGAACCCCGATTCGCTGACCGGCCGATATCTTTCGGGAACCGTGCAGATTCAGATCCCGAAGCTGCGCACGCCGCGACAACCCGCGCGTAACTTGCGCCTGACGGGCGCGAGTGGCAACAACCTCAAGAACGTCGACCTCGAGATCCCGCTCGGGCTCTTCACCTGCGTGACTGGGGTGTCGGGTTCGGGAAAAAGCACGCTCGTGCTCGATACGCTGTTGCGTCGCACGATCGCCGAGCTCGGCGGCGGACCGAGTGATGCGGCGCCCTGCAAGGGGTTGCAGGGTTTGCAGCACCTCGACCGGGTGATCGACATCGACCAAAGTCCGCTGGGCCGCACGCCGCGTTCCAACCCTGCGACCTACACCGGTGTTTTCACGGGGCTGCGCGATCTCTTTGCGCAGGTGCCCGAGGCGCGTAGCCGGGGCTACGACGCGGGCCGCTTCAGTTTCAATGTGAAGGGCGGTCGCTGCGAGGCCTGTCAGGGCGATGGAGTCATGCGGGTCGAGATGCATTTTCTGCCCGATGTGTATGTGCCTTGTGACGTCTGTCGCGGCAAGCGCTACAACCGCGAAACGCTCGAGATTCTCTACCGCGGTCGCAGCATCCACGATGTGCTCGAGATGACCGTCGAAGACGCGCTCAAGTTTTTTCAGAATATTCCGGTGGTGCAGCCCAAGCTGCAAACACTGCTCGACGTTGGCCTCGGCTATCTGCGGCTCGGGCAGAACGCGACCACACTCTCGGGTGGTGAAGCGCAACGGGTCAAACTCTCGCGCGAGCTCGCCAAGCGCGCCACCGGCCGTACGCTCTACGTGCTTGACGAACCGACCACGGGTTTGCACTTCCATGACGTCGCACAATTGCTTGGCGTGTTGCATCGTCTGCGTGACGAGGGCAATACCGTGGTGGTGATCGAGCACAACCTCGATGTGATCAAGACGGCAGATTGGGTGATCGATCTCGGTCCCGAGGGCGGTGCCGCAGGTGGGGAAATCATTGCCGTCGGCACGCCCGAGCAAGTCAGTCGCGCGCCGCGCTCGCACACGGCGCGTTATCTCGCGCCCTTGCTCGCAAAACGGTAACGGATTTCGCCGGCAAATCGTTGCTCGGCAAGGCGACCCTCGGTGTATCGCTGCAGCACCTGTCGCCAAAACCTCGTTGCGACGAGGTCGCGCTGCAAGCTGACGATCTCCCAATCTCCATCGAAACGATCGAACAGCAGCCTCGCCGCGGCAGCGCCGACACCGAGCCGTCGCGCTGCAGGCAGCACATAGAAATCTTCCAGTCGGTACAACGGGCATGACGGCCGCGTACGCACCAAGGCAAACCCTGTCGGCTGACCTGCGCGCTCGATGAGCAGGGCAGCGATATCTTCGGATGCGAGCATGAGCGCAAGCGTCTCGCGTGCCGTGTCAGTATCGACGCGACGCGCGCCGATCTCCGCAAGCCAACCGAGATAAGCGCCTTCCAGCCAGGCGCTTGCCGCTCGTCCAACAACATCGCGCAACGCAATCATCGTCTCTGTCGGTCAGACAATACCGCTGGGTTGTGCATGATCAAAGAAATTAAGCTAAAAAAAACCCGGGAGATGGTTTCCCATCGTCCCGGGCTTTCCGGAAGTATCGACCTTCCGGGAGCAATTTCCCTAAAGGAAATTACTGGGCCGGAGCAGCCGGAGCGGCTTCGCCTTCGGCCGGGGCGGCAGCGGCGTCAGCCGGAGCAGCCTCACCTTCGGCAGGCACGGCCTCGGCCGGAGCGGCCTCCATCGGCGCTTCGGCAGGAGCAGCCTCGGCGGCCGGCGCTTCGGCCGGAGCTTCGGCGGGCTTGCCACCGCAAGCGGTCAGGGCGAACGCAGCGAGCAGAGCGCTGAGAGCGAGCTTCGTCTTCATTTTGCAATTACCCCAAAAGTAAGGTCAAAGGGAAATCAAACAACCTAGCTAGTTTGTCTGGCGAAATTAATCGCGCGCGGATTCTATAAGGTTTTCCGAGGGATGGGAATGACCGACCACACGCCGACGCAAGCCTGAATCCGACATAGAATGCCCGACGGTCAGCGGGTCCCATCGATTACCCCGCAGGAGCTGCCCATGGCGCGTCAAGCCGCCGAGACACTTTTTGTCGAACATCTGTCCGAAGTCGGTCGACGTACAGCCTCGGCACTGGAGCAGACAAAGCTCGACGGAGTGATTTGTCACGCCGGCGAGGCACTCGGCCTGTTCCTCGACGACCAGCATTATCCTTTCAAGGCCCATCCGCCCTTTAAATGGTGGGCGCCGCTGCTCGATGCACCAGGCTCGATGGTGTATTTCCGTCCTGGTCGGCGGCCGACTCTGGTTTTTCGCGTCGAGACGGACTTCTGGTACCAGCCGGCGACGCTGCCCGCGAGCGGCTGGCCCGCTCACTTCGACGTCGTCACGGTGCACTCGTTGGCCGAGGCGCGAGCGGCCCTGCCCGCTGATCTTGGCCGAACGGCCTGGATCGGTGACCCGCTGCCGAGTCTGCTCGATTGGGGCGTGGCGGCGATCAATCCGCCCGATCTCACGCGCCGGCTCGATTTCACCCGCGCGGTCAAGACACCCTACGAAATTGCCTGCCTGGCCGAGGCCAACCGACTCGGCGCCCGCGGACATCTGGCAGCGGCGAGTCGCTTCCTAGAAGGCGGCTCGGAGTTCGACATTCATCAGGCCTTCCTCGAGGCCTGCGGACAACGCGAGCAGGAGTTGCCCTACAACGCTATCGTTGCGGTGAACGAAGCGGCCTCAGTGCTGCACTACCAAGTGCTGCGCCGCGCACGCCCACTCGAGTCCCGCAGCTTGCTGCTCGACGCCGGTGCCAGTTACGCCGGTTATGGTTCCGACATCACCCGCACGACCGCCAAACGCTCGGGTGACTTCGCCGACCTCGTAGCCGCCATGGATCAACTGCAACTCGGGCTTTGCGAACTCGCCGCGCCGGGCGTCGACTGGCGGGACATTCATGCGGCCGCGGTGCAGCGTATCGCTGCGCTGCTCTGCGAGGCCGGTATCCTGCGCTGCGGGGTCGAGGAAGCCGTCGAATCCGGCGCCTCGAGACTCTTTTATCCGCATGGCATCGGGCACCTGCTCGGACTACAGGTGCATGACGTCGGCGGCACCATGGCGGATGCCGAAGGCAACACCCTGTCGAAGCCGCCGCGCGACCCGGCGCTGCGACTCACCCGTCGCCTCGAACCCGGGTTCGTGGTCACGATGGAACCGGGCATCTATTTCATCGAGGCGCTGCTCGGCCCCGCTCGCCAGAATGCGCACTCGGCAAGGGTCGACTGGCGGCGAGTCGAGTCCCTGGCGCCTTGGGGTGGTATCCGGATCGAGGACAACCTCGCGATCACCACGAGCGGCCACGAGAATCTGACCCGCTCCGCATTCCTCAGCGTAGCTGCGACGTCTTGAGCAAATCGCGGATCTCCTCGAGCAGCACTTCCTGACGAGGCGGCGGCGCGGGCGCGGCGGGCGCCGCAGTCACCGGTGGAGACTTCAGTCGATTGATCGCCTTGATGGCCATGAACAGGGCTGCTGCGATCAGCATGAAGTCGAAAATGCTCTGCAGGAATGCACCCCACTTCAGGAGCACCGGGGTCACACCGTCGGGGCCCATGCCGAGCGAAATCGTCCGGTCGGCAAAAGAAACACCGCCGACCAGCTTGCCGAGTAGTGGCATGATGATGTCGCCAACCAGCGACGAGACGATTTTGCCGAAAGCGGCGCCGACGACGACACCGATCGCCAAATCGATGACGTTGCCGCGCATGGCGAATTCCCGGAATTCCTTGACGATCATGACGCGCTCCGTTGATGGCGCGGCCCGCAGCCGCAATGACTGACGCAGAATCGACTCGATCCTGCAAAAAATCAAACCGCTAGAACGCAAACGGCCGACATCCCGTTAGGAGATGTCGGCCGTGGAGATGGAACCGAAACGGTGCGATTAAGCGGCCGCGGCTTTTCTCGCCCGCGGCTTCGCCGCCGACTTGGCCTTGGCACCCGACTTTGCAGCCGTCTTGCGCGCTGGCTTTTTCTCTGCCGCGTCGTCCTCGACAGCCGGAGCAGCCGCTTGGTCAACGAGCTGCATCAGCGCCATCGGCGCGGAGTCTCCGGCGCGCGGCATCATGCGCAGGATGCGGGTGTAACCACCGGCGCGAGCCTTGAAACGCGGGCCAAGATCATCGAACAGCTTGTCGACGATCGCCGTATCGCGCAGTCGCGCAAAGGCGAGACGACGGCGTGCCTCGCTGTCGGTCTTGGCGAGCGTGATCAGAGGTTCGACCACGCGACGCAATTCTTTGGCCTTGGGCAACGTGGTACGGATGGTCTCGTGACGCAGCAACGCCACGCTCATATTGCGCATCAGTGCATGGCGATGCGGAGCATTGCGCGACAGTTGTCGCCCGGAAAGTCGATGACGCATAACAAACCTCGATGAATCAGTTGGCGAGCGGTCCGCAGACCGCGCGACCTCACATCAAACCGCCGCGATCCTCGTCGTGGCGCAGACCCGCCGGCGGCCAGCCGTCGAGACGCATGCCGAGCATCAGACCGTGGCTCTGCAGCACTTCCTTGATCTCGGTCAAAGATTTCTTGCCGAGGTTCGGGGTACGCAGCAACTCGACTTCGGTGCGCTGCACGAGATCACCGATGTAATGGATGTTCTCGGCCTTCAGACAGTTCGCACTGCGCACGGTGAGCTCGAGCTCGTCAACGGGACGCAGCAGGATCGGGTCGAACTGCGCCGACTCGGCCTTGCCACCGGCCTCTTCTTCACCCTGCAGATCGACGAACACCGACAGCTGGTCCTTGAGGATGCTGCCAGCGCGCCGAATGGCCTCTTCGGCGTCGATGGTGCCGTTGGTTTCGATATCGAGGATGAGCTTGTCGAGATCGGTGCGCTGCTCGACACGAGCGGCATCGACCGAATACGTGACGCGCCGAATCGGGCTGAACGAGGCATCGAGCTGCAAGCGACCGATCGGGCGAGTGGCTTCCTCGAAGGCGACGCGTTGCGACGCCGGACGATAGCCGCGACCACGCTCGACGCGTAGCACCATGTTGAGTTCGCCCGCCTTGGTGAGGTTGGCGATGACCAGCTCCGGGTTGACCACTTCGATGTCGTGATCCGCCTGAATGTCACCGGCCGTTACCGGGCCCGGACCTTTCTTTGACAAGCGCAGTTCCGCGGCATCGCGGCTGTGCATGCGGATGGCGACCTGCTTGAGATTGAGCAGGATATCGACGACGTCCTCCTGGACACCCTCGATGCTGGTGTACTCGTGGAGCACACCGTCGATTTCGGCTTCGGTGATCGCTGCGCCGGGCATGGACGAAAGCAGCACACGCCGCAGCGCGTTGCCCAGGGTATGGCCGAAACCGCGTTCGAACGGCTCGATGACCACGCGCGCCTGACGCGGCGCGAGCGGGCTGACCTTTACCACGCGCGGCTTGAGGAATTCGCTGACGGATCCTTGCATGTTCAAACCCTCTTTCCTGTCCCGAGTCTCACTTCGAGTACAACTCGACGACCAGGTTTTCGTTGATGTCGGGCAGAATGTCGTCCCGCGCCGGCACCTGCTTGAAAACGCCCTTCATTTCCTTGTCGTTGACTTCGACCCACTCGGGCAAGCCGACCTGGGCGGCGATCTGCATGGCGTTCTGGATGCGCAATTGCTTGCGCGCCTTTTCACGAATCTGCACGACGTCGCCGGGGCGAATCTGGCAAGAGGCGATCGTCACCGCCTCGCCATTGACCTCGACGCACTTGTGGCTGACCAACTGCCGCGCTTCGGAGCGCGTTGAGGCAAAGCCCATGCGATAGACGACGTTGTCGAGACGGCACTCGAGCAACTTCAGCAGGTTCTCACCCGTGGAACCCGTGCGACGGGCCGCCTCGGTGTAGTAGTTGGAGAACTGACGCTCGAGCACGCCGTACATACGACGCAGCTTTTGCTTCTCGCGCAACTGGCTGCCGTACTCGGAGAGACGGGTCTTGCGCTCGCCCTTGATGCCGCCCGGCGGCACCTGGAACTTGCACTTCGACTCGAGCGGCTTGACGCCACTCTTCAGGAAAAGATCGGTGCCCTCGCGACGAGCGAGCTTGCACTTGGGACCAACGTAACGGGCCATCGTATATACCTCTTGCGACGCGGCGTCAGACGCGACGCTTCTTGGGCGGACGGCAGCCGTTATGCGGAATCGGCGTG
>JBILGD010000032.1:0-22958 GCA_044351225.1 Steroidobacteraceae bacterium | reverse complement strand
GATGCGATTGGTGGCGACCCACTCGGCGAGCGTTCGGCTGCGCAGACGCTCCGTCCCAGAGGCCGCCGAGACGAGCGCCGAGGCTAGCGCGCCGACGCCCACGGCAACGATCACCAGCGCCACCAACACTTCGATCAGCGTGAAGCCGCGCGCCGCGCGGATCATGGCGCGCGCTCTTCTTGCAAACGCAACTCGCCCGCGTCATCAAGGCCGAGTCGATACCGAGTAGCCGGCGGCAGCGTCGCCAAACGCAACTCGAAGGCGGTGAATTCGCCACTCGGATCGACACCGAAATCGGGAGCCACCGGTGCCGCACTCGCGGTGTCGACCGCGTCGTCGGGCGCCTGCTGGCGCAGCACAACGCGGCGCCCATCGACATCGAGCTCTACCGCGAGCGGCAGCGACCAGCGCACGGTGCCGAAGCTGCGATCGTCGCTCGTTAGCCAGCGACGCGCGAGAGGATCAAAGATCAAAAATTCATAGCCGTCCGGTAACAGGCGCACGCCATAATCCCGGTTTTCGAGCTCGGCACGTTCGCGCGCGGCGAGCAAGCGCGACTGCAGACGCTCGATATCGCGTGCCGCACCCGAGGCGCCACCGACCAAGCCGAAGGAGAGCAGGGCTGACCCGGTGATCAAGGCGATGATCACCAATACCACCATCACTTCAACGAGCGTGAAGCCGCCGGTTGAGCTGCGCACGGCGAGGCGATTCACGGCGGTGCGCCGCTCGAGCTCACTCGCCGAGCGACCAATTGCCGATGTTGTCCTCATCGCTATCGGGGCTCCCCTCAAGGCCATCCGGACCCAGCGAATAGAGATCGAACTCGGGGCCGCGCGTTCCGGGGAAGCGATAACGATACTCGTTGCCCCAGGGATCACGGGAGAGACGCGCCATGTAACCGCCGCTGCGCCAGTTGCGCACCGCAGGATCATCTGGTTTCTGCACCAGCGCACTCAGCCCTTGGGCGCTGCTCGGCAGGCGAGCCGTGTCGAGACGGTACATGGCGAGCGCGGTTTCGATCGCCTGCAGATCGGCGCGAACTTTGGTCACCCGCGCCTCATCGACTCGATCCATGACGCGCGGCACGATGAAGGCGGCCAGAAGACCGATGATCACCACGACGACCATGATCTCGATGAGCGTGAAACCTTTGGAGTGTCTGCTGCTGGACATGAGCCCCCGCCGCGCCTGACTAGCCTGAAAAAGATGAGCCGATCATAACAAAGCGCGGTTTCCGCCTCGTGACGCCCGGGTCCGTATAATCCGCGGGGTCGTTGATCAGGGGAGTGGACGGATGACAGTCGCCTTCGTGTTTCCGGGGCAGGGGTCGCAGTCGGTCGGCATGATGGCGGAACTCGCCGCGCATGACGCGGTGGTGCGCCGCTGCTTCGACACGGCCTCGGAGGTCCTCGGCTTCGATCTTTGGGCACTCGCCGAGAACGGCCCCGCGGAGCAACAGGCACTGACCGAGATCACTCAGCCTCTGATGCTGGTCGCCGGTGTGGCAACCTGGCGGCTGTGGTGCCAACGCGGCGGGGCTCGCCCGGACTGGGTGGCGGGGCACAGCCTGGGTGAGTTCACCGCCTTGGTGGCGGCCGGCGTCCTCGACTACGCCGACGCGGTCGATCTCGTCCGCTTTCGGGGCGAGGTCATGCGCGACGCCATGCCGGAGGGGCAGGGCGGCATGGCGGCGGTCTTGGGGCTCGACGAGGCCGCCATGGAGGCGGTCTGCGCGGACGCCGCGCAGGGCGAAGTGGCCGAGGCCGTTAACTTCAACGCGCCCGGTCAGGTGGTGATTGCCGGGCATGCCACCGCCTTGCAACGTGCCATCGAACTTGCCAAGACCCGCGGCGCCAAGCGTGCCTTGCCGCTACCCATCAGCGTTCCTTGCCATAGCAGTCTCATGCGCCCGGCGGCCGAGAAGCTGCGCGAGCGCCTCGGTCGTTCGAAGGTCGGCGCGCCGCAGATCCGTTTCATGAGTTCGGTGGACGCTTGCGAATACAGCAGCCCCGAGGCCATCGCCGATCTGCTTTATCGACAATTGGCGAGTCCCGTTCGCTGGGTCGCGACTGTGCAGGCCCTGCGTGCTGCCGGCGTGCACCAGCTGGTCGAGTGTGGCCCGGGAAAGGTCTTGAGCGGCCTCAACCGACGCATCGACAAGTCGCCCGAGCTCAGCTGCCTCGCCCTCGAGGACCCCGCGAGCTTCGATAAAGCCCTGGCGCCGCCGGCGTCCGCCCCCGTCACGGAGTAATCAATCATGCCCCTTACCCTCGACCTTTCGGGACAAACGGCGCTGGTCACCGGCGCCTCGCGCGGGATCGGCCAGGCCATCGCCGAGACACTGGCCACCGCGGGGGCGCGAGTGATCGGCACCGCGACCACGCCTGCCGGGGCAACAGCGATCGATCAGTGGTTGAGCGGATTGTCCGCGGGCAGTCATGGCGCGGTGCTTGATGTGTCGAGTGCGGCCTCCATTGCGGCGCTGCTCGAGGCGCTCGAGGGGCGTGGCGAAATGCCGGGCATTCTCGTCAACAATGCCGGCATCACCCGCGACAACCTGCTGGTGCGGATGAAACCCGAGGAGTGGGATCAGGTGATCGCCACCGACCTCACCTCCGTATTCGCCCTGTCGCGCGGCTGCTTGCGCGCGATGATGAAGGCGCGAGCTGGGCGGATCATCAACATCACCTCGGTGGTGGGCTCGCTGGGCAACGCCGGTCAGACCAACTACGCGGCCGCCAAGGCAGGTATCGAAGGCTTCTCGCGCTCGCTCGCTCGTGAAGTCGGTAGCCGCAACATCACCGTCAACGCGATTGCACCGGGGTTCATCGACACCGACATGACGCGCGCGCTCGAAGCGACGCAGCGCAGCGCACTCGAGGCAAGCATACCGCTCGCACGGCTCGGGGCTGCCGCGGATATCGCGGCCGCCGTGCTGTACCTCGCGGGGCCTGGTGGCGCCTATGTCACCGGGCAGACGCTGCACGTAAATGGCGGGATGTACCTCACCTGAACCCTTGTTGGTTTTTTGCACGGCGTTGGTTTTTCCATACAAAACAGCCGGTTAAGTTTCGGCAGATGGCGTAGCCCGTCGCCTTCGCCTACAATCGCCGTCCGGTCGGCGGGTTTACCGCCGGCCGCCTTACCAGGTCGCCAAGAGGACACACCACAGATGAGCACTGTCGAACAACAAGTCAAAGCCATCGTTGCCGAACAGCTGGGGGTGAAGCTGGAGCAGGTCACCAACAGTGCGTCGTTCGTCGACGATCTCGGTGCCGATTCCCTCGACACCGTTGAGCTTGTGATGGCGCTTGAAGAGGAGTTCGAGACCGAGATCCCGGACGAGGATGCCGAAAAGATCACCACCGTCCAGCAAGCCATCGACTACGTCACCGCTCGCCGCAAGGCCTGAGCTGACACGGCTTACCCCGGGGCCGGCATCGCGCCGGCCCCGATCTTTTAGTGACCCCGATCGCCAGCGAGCGGGGCTTTCGTGAGCAAACTGACGTGAGCAAGCGAAGAGTCGTCGTGACAGGGCTCGGGATCGTCTCGCCGGTGGGCAGCACGATCCAGACCGCGTGGGACGCCATTCTGCGTGGCGAGAGCGGCATCGGCTCGATCACCCGTTTCGATACCAGCAACTTCGCCACCCGCATCGGTGGCGCAGTCAAGGGATTCACGGTCGGCGACTACATCACGCCCAAAGAAGCGCGTCGCATGGACGAGTTCATGCATTACGGCGTGGCCGCGGGCGTACAGTCGGTCAACGACGCGGGCATCGATTTTGGCAAGCTCGATGGCGAGCGCTGTGGCGTCATCACCGGCGCCGGCATCGGCGGTCTGGCCACCATCGAGGCCGAGTACGATGCGTTCCTCGCAGCAGGCGGACCGCGCAAGATCTCGCCGTTTTTCATCCCGGCTTCGATCATCAACATGATCTCCGGGCATCTATCGATTCGCTACGGTTTGAAGGGACCGAATCTCGGTGTCGTCACGGCCTGCACCACCTCGACCCATGCGATCGGCCTCGGTTTTCGCAGCATCCAGTACGGTGATGCCGATCTCATCATCGCCGGCGGTGGCGAGATGTCCACCACGCGTCTCGGTATCGGCGGTTTCTCGCAGGCCAAGGCGCTCTCGCAGCACAACGACGACCCCGCGGCTGCCTCGCGCCCTTGGGATCGTGACCGTGACGGTTTCGTGGCCGCCGACGGTGGCGGGGCGGTCATCCTCGAAGAACTCGAGCACGCGCGGGCGCGCGGCGCGCGGATCTATGCCGAGCTCGTCGGCTTCGGCATGAGCGGCGATGCCTATCACATCACGGCACCCCCCGAAGATGGCGCCGGGGCGCGCCTCGCGATGCGCAACGCGCTGCGTGATTCAGCCCTCGATCCAACTGCCGTGCAATATTTGAATGCCCATGCCACCTCCACGATGCTCGGCGATCGCGCCGAGACGGTGGCGATCAAACAGGCCTTCGGCGAGCACGCGAGGCAGCTCGCGGTAAGCTCGACCAAGTCGATGACAGGACATCTGCTCGGCGCGGCGGGCGTGGTCGAGGCGATCTTCACGGTCCTCGCCATTCGTGATCAGGTCGCGCCACCGACCATCAATCTGCATCACCCCGATCCTGAGTGCGACCTCGACTACGTGCCCCATACGGCACGCTCGATGCCCATCGATGTCGCCGTCTCCAACAGCTTCGGCTTCGGCGGCACCAACGGCACGCTGGTGTTCCGCCGCTTCAACGGCTGATTTCGGGTGTCGCGCACCGTCGTGCGTGGTCTGCGTTATCTGCTGTGGTTGTTTTCATTGACAGCGGTCGCGCTGCTTGGCGGATTTTTTTGGCTCGGTGAGCAGATGTCTACGCCGGGCGCGCGCACAGAGCCCGTGATCCTCGATGTCCAGCCCGGTGAACCGCTGCGTGGGGTGCTCCTCGACCTTGAGCGCCAAGGTGCATTGCCCGATGCACGACTCGTCGAGCTCTGGGCGCGGCTCGCCGATCAGGTGCCGCGTGTGAAGGTGGGTCGCTATTTGATCGCGGTGGACGCCGCGCCGCGCGATATCCTGCAACAACTCGACGACGGGCGCGTGCTGCTCGAATCGTTGACCGTCATCGAAGGCACGCGTTTCGATGAACTGCGCGGCCGCATCGCGGCGCACCCCGGGCTGCGCCAGACGCTGACCGGCGTCGACGATGCCGAATTGATGCGACGTCTCGGCGCCCCGGGCGTGCATCCCGAGGGGCGATTCTTTCCGGACACGTATCGCTTTGCGTGGGGCAGTGCGGATTTCGAGGTGTTGAAGCTCGCTTATGAGCGCATGCAGCGCAGCCTCGCCGAGGCTTGGGCGATGCGCAGCCCGGAGCTACCGCTCAAGACACCCGACGAGGCCTTGATTCTTGCCTCGATCATCGAAAAAGAATCGGCGCTCGCCGAAGAGCGTCCGCGTGTCGCCGGAGTCTTCGTGCAACGCTTGCGACTCGGCATGCGACTGCAGTCCGATCCGACGGTCATTTACGGCTTGCGCGAGCGCTACGACGGCGATATCCGCTCGCGCGATCTCGTCACTGACACGCCTTACAACAGCTACACCCGCAAGGGCTTGCCACCGACGCCCATCGCCTTGCCCGGCGCACAAGCGTTGCGCGCAGCCACGAGACCGCTCGAGACCGGTGAGCTGTTCTTTGTGGCCACGGGCCTGCCGGATGGCTCGCACACCTTTTCGAGGACCTATGACGATCATCGCCAGGCCGTGCGGGTGATGCTTGAACGACAGCGCGCGCGACGAGTGCCCCCGTGACGCGCCGCGGTCGCTTCATCACGCTCGAGGGAATCGAGGGCGCTGGCAAGTCGACGGTGGCCGCGGCGCTGCGCGCAGCGCTGCAGGACGCCGGCGTGCAGAGCGTGCTTACCCGGGAGCCCGGTGGCACGCCGCTCGCGGAGCGCTTACGGCAAATCGTGCTTGCACGCGGCGCAGAGGTGGTTTCGGCCGAGGTCGAAACGCTCTTGATGTTTGCCGCCCGCGGCGTGCACCTCGACAACCTGGTCCGCCCGGCGATCGAGCGGGGTGACTGGGTCATCTGCGATCGGTTCACCGACGCGACCCGTGCCTATCAAGGCGGCGGCCGAGGCATGGATGCGGATTTCATTGAATCGCTCGCTCGCGGTGTCCAACGCGGTCTCGAGCCGGATCTCACGCTCATTCTTGATCTGCCGGTACAGGCTGGTCTGGCGCGCGCCCAAGCGCGACGCCTGGCGGCCGGTGAGGTCACGGTCGATCGTTTCGAGAGCGAGACGCTGCTGTTCTTCGAGCGCGTTCGTGCCCGCTACCTGCAGATCGCCCGCGAGAATCCGCAGCGCTGTCGACTGATCGACGCGAGCGCGCCGGCGGAATCCGTCAAGGCCGCTGCCATGGCGGCGCTGCGCCCACTGTTGCCCTGAGGATGTCCACGTGAGCCTGTTGTCGTGAGCCCGCTATCGTGAGCGCATTGCCATCCTTGCTGCCGCTCGATGCGCGCCTGCCTTGGCTCGAGCCCTTGCAGCGTGCGCTCGATACTGCATTGCAGTCCGATCGAGTGGGTCATGCACTGCTGCTGCAGGTGTCGCCGGGTTTGGGCGGCGAGTGGCTCGCGACCTGGCTCGCGGCGCGGCTCTTCTGCACGCAGCTGCGCGATCGCGAGTACACCGCCGGGATCACGCCACTGCGCTCACCTTGCGGCGAATGCCTTGCCTGTCGTCGCGTACAAACCGATGAACAACCCGACTTGATCATGCTGCGGCCGATCGAGGACTCACGCGAAATTCGTATCGATCAGGTGCGCGAGCTGGTGGGCGAGTTGACTTTGACGAGTCATGCGGGCGGTCGCAAGCTCGCGATCATCACGCCGGCGGACAAGCTCAATCGCGCGGCCGCAAACGCGCTGCTCAAGACTCTCGAAGAGCCGACCACCGGGTCGCTGCTCGTGCTGGTGACCGGCGAGCCATCACGTTTACCGGTCACCGTGCTCAGTCGCTGCACGCGCCTGCAGCTGCCACTACCCTCGAGCGCAGAGCTGCGCGAGTGGTTGCAGCACACGGGCGGTCAACAAGCCGATTGGGAGGCTGTGCTGCAAGTGCTGGGAGCGAAGCCCCTCGAAGCCATGACCGCCGACACCCATGCACTTGTGCAGTTGCAACGTGAGACCGTGCGTGCACTCGAACAGGCCGCAGCGGGATCGCTCGACCCGGTCGAGACTGCGGAGTCTTGGGGCAAGGAAGACTATGCGCTGCGCGTTGCCTGCATCGAGTCATGGTTGATCGGGCGAATTCGAGCCTGGGCTCGCGCTCCGGGCGCCGCGCGTGTCGCGGGCGTTGACGACGGTCTTGGCGGCGGCGTTGGCAGCGCAAGTGCGGATAGCCGCGTACAAACGCTGTTTCTCGCGCTCGATGAGACCCGCGAGGCGCGCCAGTGGGCCGACACGCCGATCAACAAGCCACTCGCGCTGGAGCGCCTACTGTGGCGACTCAATTCTTTGGCGTCTGGCTCAGCAGCGCCCAGCCGGCGTCCGGCGTGAATCGATCGCCGTAGGTCTCGGCGAGCTCCTGCAGGCGTGCGGTACAGACCGCAAGACCCCGACTGCGCGCATAGTGAAGCGGACCGCCCCTGAAGGGCGCGAACCCCGACCCGAAGATCACGCCGGCATCGACCAGATCCTCGGACTCCACCAATTGTTCGCGCCACACGGCGACGCATTCATTGACGAGCGCGAGCAGCAGTCGATCCTGCAGATCGGCGCGCGCGCGCGCGTCGGGGAGCCGAGTCACTCCGGGGAATGCCTGTCGCGTCGAGTCATCGCGCACGACCTTGCCGTCACGCCATTCATAGAAACCGCGGCCACTCTTGCGCCCCATCTGGCCGCTCGCAAGCTTGGCGTCGATGGCCGAGAAATCCGGCAACGGTTTGCCGAGCTGCTGCGCAACGATGCCCCCGACGTGTCGACACACATCGAGCCCGACCATGTCCGATAGCTCGACCGGGCCCACCGGCATGCCGAAATCAGTGGCCGCGCGATCGATGTCATCAAGGCTGAAGCCGCCTTCCGCAGCATGCATCGCCTCCTGCAGATAGGGGACCAGCACGCGATTGACGATGAATCCGGGTGCGCTACGGCAAGGCAGGGGCAACTTGTCGAGTTTGCGGGCGAGGGCGGTGACGCGCTCCATGGTGATCGCCGAGGTCTGTGAGCCCTGCACGATTTCCACGAGCGGCATCAGGGCCACCGGGTTGAAGAAATGCAGTCCCACCAAGCGCGTGGGATCGGCAAGCGCAGGGGCAAGCTCTTCGAGCTGAATGGACGAGGTGTTGGTGGCGATGATTGCCCCGGGCTTCAGTTGCGGCTCGAGCGCGGCATAGAGCGTCCGTTTAGCCACGACGTCTTCAATGATGGCTTCGACGATCACGTCGGCTGCGCCGATTCCGCTGCCCGCGGCATCGGCAGCGAGTCGCGAGAGTGCTGCAGCACGCTTGATGGGATCACGAATTCTTTGTTCGAACTCCCTGGTGATGCGCACCAAAGCCTTCTCGACCAGCGACAACTCGCGATCCTGCAGCGTTACCTGCAGACCGCGCCGCGCGCAGAGTGCGGCGATATCCGCGCCCATCACGCCAGCGCCGATCACATGCACCCGCTGCACGACCTCGGCGGATTTACCGCGCGATTTCAGGGCGTCTTGCAGCATGAACACGCGAATGAGGTTATGCGCCGTGGGCGTAGCGGCGAGGGTGGCGATGGACTCGGCCTCGGCGGCGTAGGCGGCATCACCCTTGGCGCCGCAGCGCACCCAGAGGTCGATGATCGCGTAGGGCGCAGGATAGTGTTCGCGTCGCGCCTTGCGCGCGACCTGTGCGAGCAGACGCGGTTTCAAGAACGGGCGCACCCATGACGCGGACATCAGACGTGCAGCCAGGGCGGGCCGACGCGCACCCGGGTTGCGCGCGATGAGATCGCGTGCGGCCTGTTCGCAGGCGCCGCGATCGGCTGCCAAAGCATCGACGAGACCGAGCGCTTTGGTTTTGGCCCCCTTGATGCTGCGACCCGTCAGCATCAAATCGAGCGCGACCGGCGCTCCGAGCAGGCGCACGGCACGCACCGTGCCACCGAATCCCGGATGAATGCCGAGCAGGACTTCCGGCAGACCGAGGGCGAGTCGATCGTCATCGAGCGCCACGCGGTAGCGACAGGCCAGCGCGAGTTCGAGGCCGCCACCCAGCGCAAAGCCCTCGATCAGCGCCACGCTCGGGCAGCGCAGAGCTTCGAGTGCAGCGAGCACGCGATGGCCCCGGAGCACGAGTGCGCGCGCTTCTTCGATGCTCGAGAGCGTCGTAAATTCTTTGACATCGGCGCCAAGCACGAAACCGCTCGGCTTGCCCGAGCGGATCACAAGGCCGCGCGGTGGTTTGTGGGCGAGACGCGCGAGGATCGCGCCCAGTTCCTCGAGCACCACGGTACCCAGGGTATTCACCGAGGCGCTCGGTCTATCGAGTGTCAGCCAGAGGATGCCCTCGGCATCCTGTGCCTCACGCCAGGATGCGCCGGTCGTGTCGGTTGTCACGGGAGCTGCCCTCACGGGATACGGGTGTGATGTTGAAATCGCATACGATCGGACGATGATCGCTCAGTCGTACGTCCGGGATACGAAAGTCGACCACGTCGATCTCACTGCTCACTAGCACGAAGTCGAGCTCGAACCGCGGAATCCGTGCCGGGAAAGAGGCGAGGCCTTGCGCGTTCGCACTGCGCAGGCCTGTGGCCCGCATGAATAGGAACAGCTCGTTGGTCCCTGAAAAGGTATTGAAGTCACCGGCAACCACGACGGGCTTGCGCGCGGCGAGAATCAGATCGTGCAGATGACGCAGCTGTTCTTGTCGGTGACGGTACTTCAACGACAAGTGCACCAAAAACACGCAGACATCGTCGAGTTCCATCTCGATGATCAGTCGCTTGATGCCGGTCGGAAAGTAGTGGAATCGCTCGCCGGTCACGCGCGGCGCGGCGAGGATCGCGTTGCCTTGCTTGCGGATGATCGGCAGCTGCGTGTTGAGGGAGGCGAGGCCGTACTTGCACTCGTGAGCCGTGTAGTGCCCGAGATGCTGCGCAATGTATTCGGCCTGATTGACAAGCCCGCTGCGCACCGAGCCGGTGTCGACTTCGATGAGTCCGACGAGATCCGGATCTTCGCCGCGAATGAACTGCGTGATGTCATCGAGCACGCGCCGGCTGCTGCGCAGATACCCGGCGCCGGGCAAGGGCAGATGGAAGGCCGGACCGGTGCCGGTGGCGTAGCGGATGTTGTAGACGAGTAGTCGCAAGGCTGATCCCGGACACGACATGGCCGGCGCTCCAAGTGTACGCCACGCCGACCCGCAGCACGAAAATTGTGACAGGGCTCGCACTACTGAAACGTCGCGCTGGAGCGGCTGCGTCAGCTTCGTAGGATGGCCTTGAGACGTACTTCGGGAGAGTACCCGATGACACATCCGATCGTTGATGGCTTGACCCTTGCGCGAAATCCCGCGGCCGCTACACAGGTGGCATCGCAGGAGGCCGCTTTACGCCGCGCCGACGAGGTTTCGCGGGTGTTGAGGCGTGCGAACGACGTCAAGTCCCAAGCGATCGACAAGGCGCCCACGGTGGTGGCACGCGGCCTCGCTACATCCACGCAGGAGCTCTCGCGCGGCACGGCATTGATGCAAGCGGCTGAACAAGGGCTCGATGTCATCAGCAGCTCGTTGCGACGGATCGTGGTGCTGATCGACGAGGCGGCCACTTCACGGATCGGCCGCGAGGATCTCGCACGACTGCAGCAGCAACTCGACACCATCCGGCTTGACGTTTTTCGGGTCGCCCGACAATCGGCCGACAACGCGTCGAAGTACTTTGCCGGTCGCAGTCGCGCGAGCGTCGTCGAAGGCGTCGAATCGGATGTGGCCGCGCCGCTGACCCAAGACCGGATCGTCGCCGGACTTGCGGCGATCGATTTGCGCGATGTTGCGGGTCTCGCGAGCGCACGCCGCGAGGTCGATGTGACCTTGCAGATGGTCAGTGCGGCGCGCGAGCAATACGCCAAGCTGAACGAGCGCTTGGCGACGGCGATCGACGCACGAGCCGGCGACGAGGACGTCTTCATGGTCGGGCCCACGAGTCTCGGGGGCATTCGCTTTGAAACTGCGGCGCGCGCGGGTGAGGCGGCGCTGCGCCTGCGGGAGCTAATCATGCGAGACTCGGTCGTCGGATTTGCGGCGCAAGCGAATTCCAGCCGTGCCGATGCGTTACGAGCGCTGAATGAATAATTCGCATAATGTATATTATGTAAAGTTATATGTGGATGATTCTATCGGCCATGCCCGAGGAATCCGCGGCCATCATCGCCGCGGTAGATAACCCCACCACCACCTCGAGCGCTGGCCGCGAGATAACCCTCGGCCGTATTGCCGGCGAGCCCGTAGTGGTCGCGTTCTCGCGCTGGGGAAAAGTCGCTGCAGCCTCGACCGCCGCGCATCTGCTGACGCTGCATCGACCGAGCACAGTGCTGTTCAGCGGCATCGCGGGGAGTCTCGTCGATAACCTTGCGACCGGCGATCTCGTGGTCGCCGAGAGCCTCTTTCATCACGACCTGGACGCTTCGCCGTTCTTTGCTCCGACCGAAGTCCCGCTGCTCGCTCGGCGCGCCTTGCCGACGGACGCTGCGCTGCGTGCGCGGCTGCATCGGGGTCTGGCCGACCTGCACGGCGCAAGCGCCGCGCCCAAAGCCGCTGAGGACGATGCTGCGGCGAAACGCGGTCCACGGGTCTGGCTCGGCGACATTGCAACGGGCGATCAAGTCATTGGTAGCGCTGCTGCGCGGGAGCGCATCCGGCGGCTTGTACCGAGTGCACTCTGCGTCGAAATGGAAGGCGCCGCCGTCGCGCAGGTTTGTCTCGAATTCGGCATCCCGTTTGGTTGCGTGCGCATGATTTCCGATCGTGCCGATGAATCGCTCGCCCCGGCGGAGGTGATTCGCCTCGCACGCCGCTCGGGTGAGCTCACCGTGCAGCTGCTGCGGAACGTATTCGCGGGCCCGGCGGTCTTCGCCAAGGCGTAATGTGGCTAAGGCGTAATGCCCGCCCAGCCGGCGATCCATGCGCCGCTCAACCAAAGTATTTTTTTGGCCACGGCGTCGGCTTCCTCGCGACTGACCATGAACTCATCGCCTGGACGCAACTTGTCCGCGGTGGTCGCCGCCACCCGAAACGCCGCGAACGGCAGAATCGCGATAGCCCAATGAATTCGACCGGTGAGGACCGGCAAGGCCAGCGCGACGAGCGCCAAGGTGTTGAGCATTGCAAACAGCGCGGAGGACTGGGCACGCGCGGCGGCCACGAGTCCGGGATTGGCGGCGTAGACAGCGAATGGCACGGCGATCGACCAGGCGATCGGATCGCGCAGCGCATCGATCGAGCCTGTGGTCAGCGCGTGAGCAAGCAGCGCTGGCCCCAGTCCGAACAAGACGCCGTCCAACATCGCGCCGCGACTACTAGGGCCGATCGTGCCCGCGATGACAAGCACGCCGAGCAGCAGGGCTTTCAGAGCATCGAGCTCCCCTCCCCCCGAATGCGCGAGCGCAGCACCCGCAAAAACCGGCAACCCGCGCTCGAACAGCACGAGCGCAGCGCGCGCCAGTGACGGCGGGAGACTCGCCCTCATCGCAGCGGTAGCAGCGGCACGATCCAGGCGCAGGACAGGGCCACCAGCACCGCGCCGAAGACATCGAACAACAGGCCGCTCTTGAGCATCGCCGTAATCGGAATGCGTCCGGTCGAATATACGAGCGCGTTCGATGACGTGGCAGCCGGATTCGCGAAGCCTAGATTCGCCGCCATGGCGGCCGCGAGTGCGACCAACACGGGATCGTAATTCGCACCGAGCGCGAGGCTTGCGGCAATGGGCATGAAAATCGTCGCCGTGGCGACATTACTCGCCGCCTCGGTGATCAGCCCGCACATGAGCGCGATCGCCAGCAACATCGGCAACAAGGGTAAACCGCTCACCGCGACCAGCGCATTACCGAGCCACGCCGAGAGCCCGGTCTTGACGACCGCATCGGCGAGCGCGATACCGCCGCCCAAAAGCAGAATCAGGTACCACGGTGCCCGCTTGGCATCTTCCCATTCGAGCAGTACCGGCGAAGCTCCCGGTCGTCGATCACCCGACGGACAGATGCACATGGCGAGTGCGCCCGCCACCGCGATGCCGGCATCGGTGATCCCCGGTACAAGATCCTCGAGCAGCGGTAGCAATACCCAAGCCGATGCGACGACCAGCACGATCGCCAGCACGCGCTTTTCGGCAACGCCCATGGGACCTGGCTCACCGATGGCCGCGCGTATCGATTCGCGGGTACCGCCGGAGAAGTTGAACGGCAAGGTGACCCGCGACAGCAGCCACCAACAAATCGGAATACCGAGCAAAGTAAACGGGATGCCGAAGCTCATCCATTCGAGAAAACTGAGATTGACGTCATAGGTCCGATCAAGGATGCCGATGGCGATGGAGTTGACCGGCGTGCCGATCGGCGTGGCGAAGCCACCGATGTTAGCCGCGAACGAGACCGACAGAATCATTGCCGCCGCAAAGTTGCGATGCACGATCTCGGTCGAGCCCTCAGGCGCGACCGCCGTCAGTGCTGCCATGGCAATGGGCAACATCATCACCGTGGTCGCCGAATTGTTGACCCACATCGACACGAACGCCGTGACCACCATGATCGCGAGCAGCAGCGAGCGTGGATCAGGGCTCGCTCGCGAGACCACGAACAGGGCGACGCGTCGGTGCAAATTCCATTTTTCGAAAGCAAGCCCGACCAATGCACCACCGAGAATCAGGAACAACACCGGCGACATGTACTGTCCGGCAACCGCCTCGGCCTTGCTGACGCCGAGCAACGGCAAAGTCAAAAATGGCAGGCTACCGGTGAGCGTCACGGGAACGGCCTCGGTGAACCACCAGCAAGCGATCAACACCGTCACCGCAGCGACTCGCCAGCCTGTGATCGACAAGCCCTCGGGTGCGGGCAAGACCAGCATCAGCGCGAAGGCGACGAGACCGAGCCAGAGGCCGAATTTTTGCAGGGTCATGCCGCGTGCTCCGCGCGCATCCACGCCTCGGCTTGTTGACGATCGATGACATCGGCGTAGCGTCGTCCGACGTCGCGCAGCGTATCGTCGTGGGGCCCCTGCTCCGCATCACCGCAGCAATCGGCCACGACCTGCACCCGCAAGCCGTACGAAAACGCATCGACGATGGTAGCGCGTACGCAGCCGCTCGTGGTGCAACCCGTGACAAACACGGTGTCGATGTTTTGCTTGACGATCCACGTGATCAGCGGCGTCTGAAAAAACATCGAAGGCGCATTCTTGCAGTAAGTGAAATCGCCAGGATCGTGGATCTTCGGATCCATGACGGTGCACTCGTGACCGTAAAAGAATTCACGCTGCACGGCAGCGACTTTCCAGAGCGGCATGTCCTTTTGACTGCAATAGGCTGTGTAGCACGCGGCGACGGGCAAGCCCGCAGCGCGCGCCGTCGCCAACAATAAAGCCGTGTTGTCTCGCGCGCGATGCAAGCGCTCGAGGCCGCCCAATTCGAAGCGCGGATCGGTGAACGCGAGCTGCCAGTCGACCACCAGCACGGCGGCCTTGCGGCCGAAGCCGACGTTACCCGTGGCGTAGCCCACATCGACGTATTGATCGACCATGCCTTCCCCTCAAAGACAAACCTGCCGGCAAAAAAAAGTCCCCGCACCTCGCGGAGCGGGGACCTCTGGACGTCAAAAAACGCAGCGGGCCTCAGGCCGCCTTGCTGCCCTTCTTTTTCATCATGGCCTCGGCAGCCACCGCAGCCCACTTGGTGAAGCGTGGCTGGGCAGGCGGATCGAAGCCTGTCTCGGCCTTGCAGCGGGCCTTGAGCTCGTCGATCGACTCGAAGCCACGATCGAAGATCTTCTTCTTGCCGCGCTTCGCCGCCATCTGCTTGCGCAGGCTGGCCGTCGCCGCCTCGTCCACGTTGCCATCGGCATCGACGATAACGCCGTAGCGCTTGGCGCCCTCGACGGTCACGAGACCTGCGACCACATCGAACGCGACCTGCTTCGCATCGCGCTCGAGCGGATCACCCCAGCCGCCACCGCCCCAGGTGTCGGCGATCAGCAGATCACCAGCCTCGACCTTGACGTGGTCGATCTTGGAGGGCAGCAGCTGCTCGGTGCCATCGGCACGTTGCAAGAGCTTCCGGCTGCGCGCACCCGGCTCGCCACCATTGGCACCCCACGGGTAGGTCAGCCAACGATCGTCGTGGATCGAGATCTCGCCCGGCTCGAGAAAGCGATAGCCGATGCGAAGTCCATTGCCACCGCGGTTCTTGCCCGCACCGCCCGTGTCCGCGATCGTCTCGTAGATATCAATGCGCAGCGGGAAGTAGCTCTCGAGGAACTCGTTTGGCACGTTAGTGAACGAGGGCCAGAGCGAATGACCATCGGGACCATCGCCAAAGGGCTTGCCCGGGATGCCGCCGAAGGTGATCTGGTAGAGCTGGTACCACTCGCCATTCTTGTCGTAACCCGAGTACATGAAGTGCGGGCTGTCCGAGAAACCGGCGCCGCACATGAAGTCGGGATTTCCTTGACCAAGGAGACCGGCCAGGATGTCGAAGATGCGGCCGAGCGCATGGGTGCGACAGGACAGCGCTGCGGGCTTGAGGGGCTTGAGCAGTGTGCCCGGCGGGATGCGCACTTCCATGAGGTCGTAGAACCCGTCGTTGAACAGGATCTGCGGGTCGAACACCATGATCATGTAGATACCCGCGAACATCTTGAACATTTCTTCGTTCAACAGGAAGTTGATCGAAGAAATCGACTGCGGATCCGTACCCGCAAAGTCGAAGATGCACTTATCCCCTTCGCGCCACATGCTGCACTTGATGCGGTACGGGCCCATGTTGAGACCGTCGTCGCAAATGTAGTCCTCGAAATACTGCTTGGTCTCGGGGACGTTCTGACGGATCAGCGCGCGCATCGCGCGCTTGTTGCGCTCGAGCATGGCGTCCATCGCCGAATAGAACACGTCATCGCCGAAGCGCTCGGCGATCTCGATGCAGCGTGCCGCAGCGGTGCGCAGGGCCGCGGTGATGGCGTTGAAGTCCGAGAGGTTCCACTCGGGCAGACGGCAGTTGTGCAGCACGACGCGCAGCACGTCCTCGTTGAGCTTGCCGGCCTTGAAGATCTTGGTCGGCGGCACCACGATGCCGTCTTCGTAGATAGTCGTGCCGTCGGTGGGCAGCGAGCCCGGCACCTTGCCGCCGACGTCGGTCATGTGACCGAACATCGCCGTCCAAGCAACGATGCGTCCGCCGCGGTACACGGGCATCAGCATCAGCCAATCGTTGGCGTGGCTGATGGCGCCGTTCACCGAGTACGGATCGGAGGTGAGGAAAATGTCGCCTTCCTCGACCGTGCCGTCGTAGCCCTGCATGAAGCCCCAGATGAACGAGCCGAACTGACCGACGACCATCTTGCCGTCGGTGTTGGCGATCATCGGGAACTCATCGTGCTGCTCGCGGATACCCGGCGACATAGCGGTGCGGAACAGCACCGTGTCCATCTCGTAGCGCGCGTTGCGCAGCGCGCTCTCGATGATGTCGATGGTGACGGTGTCGACCTTCGTCTTCTTGAAGGGCTTCTTGTTGCGCTGAATGATGGTTGCGGGCATGGGATTACTTCCTCTTTCCGGCGGCCTTCTTGGGCGCCTTGAAGTTGTCGGGGTAGATCAGGATGCAGCCGGACTTGTCGACGTGACCGGTGTGCTTCGGCAGGATCACCGAGGTTGAGTCCATCTCCATGACGATTGCCGGCCCACGGACCTTGTTGCCCGCCTTGAGCTTGGCGCGGTCATAGACCACCGCCGTCACGTCCTTGCCGTCCATGAAGGACTTTTGTTTGCCGACAACGGCGGCTTTCGGATCGCTGCCACCCGCCGCGAGCGGCTGACGCTTGATCTTGATGCCCTGACCCTGCACCGAGGCGCGCAGCGTGACGAGCTCGTGCTCGAGCGGCAGCGCGAAGGTGAAGAGGCGCTTGTGCTCCTCGTCGAACTTGTCGGAGATGGCCTTGAGGCCCTTTTTCTGCAGCTCCGCGAGGTTCACTTCGACCGACAGACGCAGACCCTGGCCGTGATAGCGCAGGTCGACCTGATAACCCGTGGTGATCTCGCTTTTCTTGACGCCCTCGGCTTCGAGCCCCTTCGAGGCATCGGCGGCGAGCGCCTTCAAGATCTTGTCGATTTCTTTGGCGCTGGTCTCGCTGAACTTGCGCACATAGGTGCGCGCGCGTTCATCGCGCACTGCGGTGGTTGCATCACCGAGCGCGCACAGCACGCCGGGACCTGGCGGGATGATCGACGGCCAGGACCCAAGCAGGCGCGAGAGCGCATTGGCGTGCAGCGGACCTGCGCCACCGAAAGCGATCAACGCGTAGTCACGCGGGTCATAGCCCTGCTCTACCGACACGAGACGCAGTGCACCGACCATGTTCTCGTTGACGATGTTGTAGATGCCCTGCGCGGCTTGCTTGACGTTGAGACCGAGCGCATCGCCGACTTTTTTGACGGCGACCGTGGCGAGCTCGCGGTTGAGCACCATGTCGCCGCCGAGCTTCTGCATTTCGGGCAGATAGCCGAGCACGATGTTGGCGTCGGCGACCGTGGGCTCCGTACCACCACGGTTGTACGCGGCAGGACCTGGATCAGCGCCCGCCGACTGCGGACCGACGCGCAGCGCCTTGGTGAGCTCGGGCACGTGGGCAATCGAGCCACCGCCCGCACCAACGGTACGAATGTCGACCGACGAGGCACGCACCGTGACGTCGCCGACCGTCGTCTCGCGACGCAGCCGTGGCTGGCCGCCCTGAATGAGCGCCACGTCCGTCGAGGTGCCGCCGACATCGACCGTCAGCAGGTTCGGGAAGCCCGCTTGCACCGCGACCCACAACGCACCGGTTACGCCACCCGCCGGGCCGGACATCAGCAAGTTCACGGGGTATTCGGCCGCCGACGAGGCGGAGGCGAGACCGCCGTCCGAACGCAGAATGTGCAGCTTCACGTCCTTGGCCACTTCGGCGAGCTTGGCCTTGAGGTTGCGCACGTAGCGATCGACGCGCGGACGCACGTAAGAATTGGCAACCGTAGTCACGGTGCGCTCGTACTCCTGCATCTCGGGGACGACATCCGAAGAAATCGAGACCGGAGTGCCCGGCAGTTCTTCAAGCGCGATTTCGCGCACGCGCTGCTCGTGGGCGGGATTGGCGAAGGAGTTGATCAAAGAAACCGTCAACGCTTCGATCTTCTGCGCTTTCAACTTCCGCAAGCTGGCGCGCAGTGCCTTCTCATTGAGCGCCCTGACGACTTCGCCCTTGGCACTGACACGCTCGTCGGCTTCGATGGTGCACGCGAGTGGCGCCATCGGCAGCGACTTGTTGTAGATGATCCAGCCGCCGAGGCCACCCGGCACGTAGGAACGCGCGATCTGCAGCACCTGCCGATAACCCTTGGTGGTCACGAGGCCGCAGCGCGCACCCGTCCCGGTGAGTACGGTGTTGGTCGCCACGGTCGTGCCGTGCATGACGTGATCGATACTCGACGGATCGATCCCCGCCCGCTCGCAAACGCGCTTGATGCCGTTAAGTACGCCGATCGACTGATCTGCCGGGGTCGAGGGCACCTTGGCGGACCATGTCTGGCCGGTTTTTTCGTGAACAAGCAGCAGGTCGGTGAACGTGCCGCCAACGTCTACACCCAAACGATATGACATGCGCCCTCCAGGGCTCATTGATCGGAAAGAGGAAGAAGCCGGAGTATCCGGCGAGCACGCCTGCAGCGCAATCGGGCGTCGACTATCCCGAGACGCCCCTGCCATCTGGCGGCCTTGATCGTCACGTGCGCCTTACGCTGCCTGCGCCGCGGCTTTGGGAAAACCACCGGCTTTAAGCAGCATTCCGGGAACGGTGCGCCCCAAGGTTTGTTGCAGCCATTCCGCCGTCTCGATCAATCGATCGAGATCGATGCCGGTTTGCACGCCGGAGCGCGCCAACATGTAGACGAGGTCCTCGGTGGGAATGTTGCCGGTCGCCGCCGGAGCGAACGGGCAACCCCCGATGCCGCCGACGCTCGAATCAAGCGACGCAACGCCTGCTTCCACGGCCGCATAGGCATTGGCGAGACCGGTGTTGCGGGTGTTGTGAAAATGCGCGCGCAACTTGATCGATGCCGGCAGCGCCTCGCGCGCACGCCCGATCAGCTCGCTCACCTGCGCAGGCACACCAACGCCGATGGTGTCGGCGAAGGCAATCTCGAAGGGGTCGGCCTCGGCGACGCGCTTGGCCACTTCGATGACGCGGGCTACGGGCACCTCGCCTTCGAACGGGCAACCAAAGGCCGCCGATACCGTGACCTGCGCACGCACCCCGGCAGCTTGCGCCTCGCGGGCGATCTCGAGCCATGCGGCGATCGATTCCTCCGTGCCCACACCCTGGTTGCGGCGATTGAAGGTGTCACTCGCGACCACCGCCATGCCCACTTCGTTGCAACCTGCGGCCACCGCACGCTCGAAGCCTTTTTTGTTGAGCACCAGACCCACGTAGCGCACGTCATCGCGCCGGCGCAGTCCCGCGAGAACTTGCTCGGCGTCAGCCATTTGCGGGACTTTTTTAGGGTTGACGAAGCTCGTCACTTCGAGGCGACGCAGCCCTGAATCGATCAATCGTTCGATGAGTTCAACTTTGGCTGCGGCGGGCATGACGCCGGGCTCGCTCTGCAAGCCGTCCCGAGGCCCAACTTCGACGATCTCGATGTGACGCGTCATCTCCACTCCGAAAAATGATTGCCAAGAGAAGCCAGGATTCTAGAACCTATCGCCAACCCGCGCACGGGGCGTGTGCCGCCGCCGCTCCCTGGCGCGTACTCTCCGCGGTGGAGGCCACACTGCAGTTTTCTTGACCGACTAGACGACGCTAGGTACAAGGACCGCCGGTCTCATCTACGAGGTTGCAGCATGTCCGCGGATCCGAACTTCAAGCGTGGCCCCCTCTCCGACTTGCGAGTGCTTGAACTCGGCACCCTGCTCGCTGGACCCTTTTGTGGTCAGCTGCTCGGCGACATGGGCGCCGAAGTCATCAAGATTGAGCCGCCCGGTCAGGGTGATCCGCTGCGCGTCTGGGGTCGCCAGAAAGCCGGTGAGCCCTCGCTCTGGTGGCCGGTGGTCGCGCGTAACAAAAAGGCGATCACCATCGATATGCGCCAAGAAGAAGGTCAGAAGGTTTTCAAGCAGTTAGTAGAGAAAGCTGATTTCGTACTTGAGAATTTTCGGCCCGGGACCATGGAGAAATGGAACTGCGGTTTCGAGGAGCTCTCCAAGATCAACCCGCGCCTGATCATGATCCGCGTGTCAGGGTATGGTCAGACCGGCCCTTATTCGCATCGGGCCGGCTTCGGTGCCGTCGGTGAGGCCATGGGTGGCCTGCGGTATGTCTGTGGCGATCCGTCGACGCCGCCCTCTCGCATGGGGATCAGCATCGGCGATGAGCTTGCGGCGACCTTCGCCTGCCTAGGCGCGCTCGGCGCCCTGCACTATCGCGAGCAAACCGGACGCGGGCAGGTGGTCGACTCGGCGCTCTATGAGGCCGTGCTCGCCATGATGGAATCGCTGATCACCGAATACGACAAGACGGGCTATATCCGCGAGCGCACCGGAGCGATCCTGCCGAACGTCGCACCGTCGAATGTCTACAAGACGAGCGACGGTCTCGTGCTGATCGCGGCCAATCAGGACACCGTGTTCGGGCGGCTGTGCGAGGCCATGCAGCAACCGACCTGGCCCACCGACGCACGTTTCGTGAATCACCAGGCGCGCGGCACCCATCAGAAGCTGCTCGACGGCCTGATTGAGGCATGGACGCAGACCATGCCCACCAAGAAAGTGCTTGAGTTGATGGATCACTACGGCGTACCCGCCGGGCAGATCTACCGCGCCCCCGAGATGCTCGAAGATCCGCACTTCAAGGCGCGCGATGCCATCATCACCACCAAGCACCCGTTCTTTGGGGATCTCAAGATGCAGAACACCGTGCCCAAGTTCTCGGCGACTCCGGGCGGCGTACACAGCCCGGCCCCGACCGAGCTCGGGCAGCACAACGACGAGGTGTATTCGAATATTTTGGGGTACGACGCTGCCCGACTCGCGCAACTCAAAGCCGCCAAAGTCATCTGACCGGCAGCCGCATGAGCGAATCCCTCAACGACAACTACGCCCGCGGCGGTTTCGGCAAGACCCTCGCTCCGGGGCAGCGGCCCGCGCTGCTGGTGATCGACTTTGTTCGCGCATATCTCGTCAAGGACTCGCCGCTTTATGCGGGTGTTGAGCAGGCTCGCACAGACTGCGAAACACTGCTCAAGGCGGCGCGGCACGCCGGTATTCCAATCATCCACACCAACGTAGCCTTTCAACCGGGCGGACGCGATGGGGGCGTGTTTTTTCGCAAGGTCCCCGCGCTGAAATGTTTTGAATCGGGTGCACATCCTGAACTCGCCGCCTTCGCCGAGGGTCTCGAGCCGATCGCGGGCGAGACCGTGATCACCAAACAGTATGCGAGCGCATTCTTTGCGACCTCGCTCTCCTCGACCTTGACCGCGCTTGGCATCGACACGTTGTTGATCGCCGGGCTTTCCACGAGCGGCTGCGTGCGCGCAAGCGCCGTCGACTGCTGCCAGCACGGCTTTATCCCCGTGGTGGTGCGCGAGGCCGTGGGCGATCGGGCGCCCGGACCCCACGAGTCCAATTTATTTGATCTGCAAGCAAAATACGCGGAGGTTGCGAGCTTGGCTGACGTGCTTGGCTATCTGCGTCAACTCAGCAAACATTCTTCCGAAGGTTGAACCCATGCCAACGATCGGCCCTATTTCCTGCGTGACCATTGCTGCACCGGATCTGCAGCACATGATCGACACCTACCACCTCTATCTCGGTTACGAGATGGTGGATCACGGACGGATCGCAGCCGCACAGGCGGAACTGTGGGGATTACCGAATCTCGTCGGTCGACGCTATGCCTCTATGCTGCCGGCGGGCGAAGGTCAAACCTTCATTCGCTTCGTCGAAAGCAAAACCGCCCCGGACTATGTCGCCTTTCGCCACATGGGCTGGAACGCGGCGGAGCTCATGGTGCAGGATACCGACGGTATCGCCGCAAAACTCGTGGGCTCGCCCTTCAAGATCATCGGTCCGCCCGCGGACCTGTCGTTCTCGGACAAGATCCGCGCAATGCAGGCGCTCGGTCCCGCGCAGGAGTCGATCTACCTCACGTCCTTCAAAGAAAAACTGCCCGAGTTCGATACTCCGGACGCCAAGCACTACGTCGATCGCGTCTTCATCGTGATTCTCGGCGGTCCTTCGGTCGCCGCGATCAATGATTTCTACCACCGCCATTTCAATGTTGCCAAGGCGCCGGTAATCCCGGCGGTGATCTCGGTGCTGTCGAACGCTCAGGGGCTGCCGGCAGACACCAGGCACGACCTCGCCGCATTGGCTCTGCAGGGGCAGTCCTACATCGAAGCCGACCACATGCCAGAGGCGACCTTGCCGCGCGTTGCTCGCGAGGGTGAATTGCCGCCGGCCATCTCGATGGTGACTTTCGTGGTGAAAACCCTGCCGGAGGGGTTGACCTGGCTCGCCCCCCCACGCGCGCTGCCGCAAGCGCCCTATCACGGTCGTCGTGCCGCGGTTTGCGTGGGTGCGGCCGGAGAATGGATCGAGCTCATCGAGGGGGCGGCGTGACGGAGCCACCGCTCTTCCCCAAGGGTCATCGGCCACAGGTGTTCGATGATCCCGCGGTGGA
>JBILGD010000116.1:0-8153 GCA_044351225.1 Steroidobacteraceae bacterium | reverse complement strand
GGTCCTCGGTGCACTGATCGCGCTCTATGAACACAAGGTCTATGTGCAGAGCGTCATCTGGGGGATCAACGCCTTCGACCAGTTCGGTGTCGAGGCAGGCAAGCGGGTGTGCAACGAGATGCTGGCCACGAGCACGCCGGGTGCGAGGGCTGCGATCGACCGCGACGCCAAGCTGCGATCGGTACGGCAGCTCCTGAAGTCGCTGGACGCCTAAAGCACCCGGAATGCGAATGGAGCGCTACCCGTCAAGAACGAGAGCCTTCCGCTGTAGCGCGACGTGGGTGGCATGTACCCTCTTGATCGCGGTGAGTCCGTTGGCGTCGGCGCAGGTCAATGATTTCGGTGTCGGCGGCATGCTCGATATACCCTCGGCGCGCATGCAAGACGAGAATACCTTCACCACGACCTACTCGCGCAAGGACGTGGCGGATATCTACGCTCTCGGGTTCCAGGCCGGTGATCGTCTCGAGGCGAGCTTTCGATACACCATTTTCAATGCGCGCAAAACCTCGCCGATCCCCGGCGTGCGCTGCTTCGCAGAAGCGGCGTTCTGTGACGGCATCAGAGATCGCAGCTTCGAAGTACGTTACCGGTTGCTTGATGAGACGGAGCACCTGCCTTCGGTCGTGGTTGGCATTCGTGATCTGCTTGGGACAGGGCAATGGGGTGCGGAGTACCTCGTCGCCTCGAAACGCTATGGCAATCTTGATCTAACGCTGGGTCTAGGTTGGGGCCGATTTGCCGAGAGGGATATCGCGTCAAACCCGCTCACGACACTTTCGGATCGATTCGAGACCCGCGGGAGCGCCGCGCGGGGCGGCGGGCAATTTGCGCTCGACTCGTATTTCCATGGACCAAAAATTGGTGTCTTCGGCGGACTCCGGTACACGGTGCCGGGCATACCGCTGGAGTTGGTCGCCGCCTACAACAGCGACTCCTACGAACGTGAACGTGCCTTTGGCACGATCCCCGATGCATCGCCGCTCAGTTATGGCGTTGAGTGGTTGGCGACGCCCGGTGTTCGCCTTGGGTTGAGTTGGCAACAGGGCAACAGCCTCGCGCTCAAGATCTCTGCAGCGCTCGATGCGGGTGCCGAGTCGCCGCGCAAGATGCCGAACGGCTTTGGCGATTCATCCGGTCTGGCGCCTGCCGCTGAGCTCGATCGTGGTGCCGATTGGTGGACCCGCTTCGTCGTCGATGCCGAAACCTCGGGTCTCCTCGTGCACGAAATGGCTATCGATCAGGCGACGATGCACTTGCGCTTCAGCAATGGCATCTACCAGGTCGAAGCTGATGCGATCCGTCGCATTTTCAATTTGATCGACCAGTACGCACCCAACGTGGTCGATCAAGTCGTACTGACTGGCACCGCTCTCGGCATGCCCACGTATTCGGTGACCTATACGCGGCCGCCGCGCGATCGTCTGCCCGTCTTCGCGGCCGCGTCGCGGCCGATCGATATCGGTCCGCCGAGGGACATCACCGATCCCGACGAGACTCGCGAGTACAGCTATCCGAACGGCGAATGGAACCTTGGGCTCAACGGGCGCGCCTATTTGTTCGATCCCGATTTTCCGCTGCTTTATCAACTCGCGCTTCGTATTCGCTCTGATGTCGACTTCGGGAGCGGTTGGGGTGCGACGGGCATCTGGATGCAGAACATCAAGAGTCAATTCGGACGCATTACTCGCGAGGGCGAGTCTCAGCTGCCGCCGGTACGTACCGACCTCAAAAATTATCTGCAGCAGGGCGAGAGCGGGTTCGATCAACTCGTGCTGACCAAGCGCGGCAAGTTGACCGAGGATCTCTACTATCAAGCCTATGGCGGGATGCTTGAGGAGATGTACTCGGGTGTCGGCATGGATTTGTTGTGGCGACGCGGAGAGTCAAATCTGGCGTTTGGTGCCAACCTCAATGCCGTCGTGCAGCGTGACTTCGACAAGAAATGGGGTGTTCGCGATTACCGGACAGTCACGGGACACCTGAGTGCCTACTGGGTGACGCCGTTCCGTGATGTCGACGTCGCAATCCACGCGGGGCGCTACCTCGCGCGCGATCTGGGTGCGACGCTGGAGATCCAGAAGCGCTTTGCCAATGGCTGGTCGGTCGGCGCCTTTGCAACGTTGACGGACGTCCCATTCAGCGTTTTTGGTGAGGGTTCGTTCGACAAGGGCTTGATCTTCAATATCCCCTTCGATCTTTATTCGCCGAAGAACACGCGTGGCAGCTATCGCAGCATTCTTCGCTCGATCAATCGCGATGGTGGCCGCATGCTCGATCATTGGCCGGGCAGCCTGTGGGAGAACATGCGCTCCACCCATGGCGATCGCCTCAGGCGCAATACCGATCGGATGATCCCCGAATGATCACCCGTCGGTCTCTGTTTGCAGTGGCACTCATTGTCTGCGGGCTGTCGTTTTCAGGATGTGCTCTGCGCGCGCCGCAGGTCGACACGGTCAAGCGCGTGCTGCCCATGGGCGGTCGGGATCCACGCCTCGCGGCTTATGCCTGGACGCTGTCGTTCAATGGCGTGAGCTACCTTGTGTACCCAATCGAAGCCGCGGGGCGGCGCGTCGTGTTCGCCAACGGAAACGGATTACGTCTCGAGTGGGACGGCGAGACGATCATCGTCATTGACGGCGTCCCTGGGGCTTTCGGTCGTTATGAGTCGGGTGTGGAAGGCGATGAGCGCTGGTACGCACGCGCGGGTTCGCCGGCTGTCCGCGCTCGATGTTCGCCGACCCGAAGCTGGCGACTCAACGAATCGCGTTACGGTTGGCGGCAGGAATGCAGCAGTGCCTCCGCCGATCGGACTCTCAGGTCAACTCATGTGGTCGAGTTTGATCGAAGCGGCAACATTTCTTTGATTGAAGCATCAATGGCGCCGGGTGGTTCGTCGATATCGCTGGCCTTCATCGGTCAGCGCTGATATCTCTCGGTCGCTGGCTTCGAGGCAAAAAAAGCCCGGGACTAGCCCGGGCTTTTTTACTTTCGAGGACCCTTACCGCGTTCCCGACGTCGTCGTCGTCGTCGTGATCGTCGTCACCGTGGTCGTCGTCGTAGTCGGCGGCGGCGGCGGCGGCGGTGGCGGCGGCGGTGGCGGCGGCGGTGGTGGTGGTGGCGGCGGTGGTGGCGGCGGAGCAGGCGGCGCCGCACTGCTGTCGCCATTATCGACTGCCGCGATACCCAAGCCGATCACGCCGACGGCGATTACCGCCGGCAGAATGGCGATCCCGGCGCCTGCAGCAGCAGCGCCCGCACCGGCAGCCGCTGCTCCAGAGCCTGCAGCCGTGCCGGTTCCGGTCGTGGCAGCTCCCGCTCCGGCAGCCTGACCGCCTTGCGACGCGGCAGCGCCCGAGCCAGCAGGTTGTGCCGGTGGCGTGGTGGGTTGGGCCGGTTGCGACGTCTGCGCAACGGCATGAAATGATGCCAGCTGTACGATGGTCGCGAGCGCGGCGATCGATGCCAAGCGGGTCTTTTTATCCATGGGCGGGGGGTACCTCTGCAAAATTCCCGCGAATTCTATCGGCGGCGGATCGGGCGGGTCAAGGCGAAAGTGGTGAATAATTTGAGACTTAAATCAACCAACCAAGTTTGTTGTCAAAAACCGACGGTCTCGCACGCCGAAGACCGGTTGGGTTTGACGGTGATTCACCTCGCCCCGTATCATTCGCGCCCCCGCGATGGGTCCAAAGCGTGGCAGCACACCAAGGGCTGGCATCGCGGCGGTATCGGTCGTCGGGGCATGGCGCAGTCTGGTAGCGCATCTGCTTTGGGAGCAGAGGGTCGGGGGTTCAAATCCCTCTGCCCCGACCAGTCCGATCCATGGTTGAATGGCTTTGCGAGGGCGCCCGTAGCTCAGTTGGATAGAGCAACGGCCTTCTAAGCCGTAGGTCGCAGGTTCGACTCCTGCCGGGCGCGCCAACCCACCGCGGGGTCGGTCGTCCGCAGTGGTCAAGGAACCGCGAGATGATGGGAATTTGATCGACGGTGGACGTAGCTCAGTTGGTAGAGCCCCGGGTTGTGATCCCGGCCGTCGTGGGTTCGAGTCCCATCGTCCACCCCACTTCAGAAAAATTTGGGCCGTTAGCTCAGCTGGTAGAGCAGTTGACTCTTAATCAATTGGTCGTAGGTTCGATCCCTACACGGCCCACCATCCCCGCTCCGAGGCGAAAGTGGCGGAACTGGTAAACGCACTGGATTTAGGTTCCAGCGGGGTAACCCTTGAGAGTTCGAGTCTCTCCTTTCGCACCATTTTTGTAACCTTTCAGGAATGACCATGCAGGTATCAGTCAGCAGTGTTTCGAACCTGGAGCGTCGGCTCGAAGTGTCGGTCCCGGCGTCGCGCGTCGGCGAGGCACTCAACCAGCGATTTCGGCAGGTGGCCCAGAGCGTGCGCCTCAAGGGTTTTCGCCCCGGCAAGGCACCGATGGCGGTGGTTCGCCAGCAGTTCGGTGATCAAGTCCGCTCCGAGGTCTTCAACGACCTGCTCCGATCCTCGTTCGTCGAGGCCGCCAAGCAGCAGAACCTGCGCCCCGCGGCCGATCCACGCATCGAGCAATTCTCCGAAGATCCGCAGGCCGGGCTGCGCTACGTGGCCCTCGTTGAGATTTTCCCCGAGATCACCATCCAGCCGCTGAGCGGTCTCACGCTTGAGCGATACGCCGCGGAAGTGACTGAGGATGATGTGAACTCGATGATCGAGTCGATGCGCCGACAGGCCGCCGAGTTCGTCGAGGCCGACAAGACTGCCGCCGATGGCGATCAGCTCACCATCGATTTTCAGGGCACAGTAGGCGGTGAGGCGTTCGAGGGTGGCTCCGCCGAAGGCGTCAAAGTGGTGCTCGGTCGTGGCCAGATGCTCAAAGATTTCGAGGACGGACTGCGCGGCCGCAAGGCGGGCGAGACGCCCTCGCTGATGGTCTCCTTTCCCGATACTTACCCCAGCGAAAAACTCGCGGGCAAGACGGCTTTTTTTGATGTCAAAGTGCTCTCGGTTGCCGAGAGCCGGCTGCCCGAAGTCGACGAGAAGTTCTGCGAAATCTTTGGTGTTGCCGAGGGCGGAGTCGAGGCGCTGCGCGCCGCGGTTCGCGAGAGCATGCAGAACGAGCTCGACAACGCCATCAAGACGCGACTGCGCAATCAGGTGCTAGGCAAGGTGCTCGATGCCAATCCGGTCGACGTCCCGAAGGCACTGGCGCAGGAAGAGGTGCTCGTTTTCCAGGACGAGATCGCGCGCCGAACCGGCAAGCGGGTCGATCCGGCATTGCCGGTGGCCGAGGATATCCAAGAGGCTGCACGCCGTCGTGCCGGGCTCGGTCTGATCGCTGGCGAGCTTGCCAAGATGGCCAACCTCACGCTTGATCGCGAGCGATTGAATGCGCGGATCGAAGAGCTTGCGAACGGTAGCGAGAACGCCCAGGAAGTTCGGCGACAGATCCTGCAGTCTGCCGACACGATGCGGCGCATCGAGTCGATGACGCTGCAAGATCAGTTGATCGACTGGGTCATCTCGCAGGCGATGGTGATCGAGGTGCCGGCGACCTTCAGTGACATCACCGGATTCCGCAACCCTGGAGCCGCAGCATGAACGAGCAAGCCCTGAACCTCGTGCCGATGGTCGTCGAGCAGACGGCCCGCGGCGAACGCGCCTACGACATCTACTCGCGGCTCCTCAAGGAGCGGGTGATCTTCGTCGTGGGTCCGGTTGAGGACCAGATGGCGAACCTCATCGTCGCGCAGCTGCTCTTCCTCGAATCCGAGAACCCCGACAAGGACATCTCGCTCTATATCAACAGCCCCGGTGGCTCGGTGAGTGCGGGTCTTGCGATCTACGACACCATGCAGTTCATCAAGCCCGAGGTCAGCACGATCTGCATCGGCATGGCGGCCTCCATGGGTGCCGTGTTGCTGGCGGGCGGGGTCAAAGGCAAGCGCTACATGCTGCCCAATTCTCGGGCCATGATTCACCAGCCTTGGGGCGGTTTTCAGGGCCAGGCGACCGACATCAGCATCCAGGCTCGCGAGATGCTGCTGACCCGTGAGCGTCTGAACAAGATTTTGGCTGAGCACACTGGTCAGCCCATCGAAAAAATCCAGACGGACACCGAACGCGACAATTTCATGGGCGTCGAAGCGGCCATTGAGTACGGGCTCGTGGACAAATCGCTCGAAAAACGGCTATAACCGGCGCATGAGTGACGATCGCGGCCGTAGCGACGACGGCAAGCTGCTTTACTGTTCCTTCTGCGGCAAGAGCCAGCACGAAGTCCGCAAGCTGATCGCCGGCCCCTCGGTGTTCGTTTGCGACGAGTGCGTGGAGCTCTGCAACGACATCATTCGCGAGGAACTCGAGAATCGCGCCGAGCGCGCGCGCGATAAGCTGCCGAAGCCCGTCGAAATCAAGAAAGTCCTCGATGACTACGTGATCGGCCAAGAGCGCGCCAAGAAGGTGCTCTCGGTCGCGGTCTACAACCACTACAAGCGCCTGCAGGCTCGCACTCAGGGCGGCGCTCGCGCCAAGGACGAGGTGGAACTCGCCAAGAGCAATATCCTGCTCATCGGCCCCACGGGTTCAGGCAAGACGCTGCTCGCCGAGACGCTGGCACGGCTTCTCAACGTGCCGTTCACCATCGCGGATGCCACGACGCTTACCGAAGCGGGTTACGTGGGCGAGGACGTCGAGAACATCATCCAGAAGCTCTTGCAGAAGTGCGATTACGACGTCGAAAAAGCCCAGACCGGCATCGTCTACATCGACGAAATCGACAAGATTTCCCGCAAGTCGGATAACCCCTCGATCACGCGTGACGTGTCGGGCGAGGGCGTGCAGCAGGCGCTGCTCAAGCTCATCGAGGGTACGATCGCCTCGGTCCCCCCGCAGGGCGGGCGCAAGCACCCGCAGCAGGAATTCCTGCAGGTCGACACGTCCAACATCCTCTTCATCGTGGGCGGCGCCTTTGCTGGTCTCGAGAAGGTGATCCTCAACCGCACCCAAAAGGGCGGCATCGGCTTCACTTCCGAGGTACGCCAGAAGGAACAGCGGCCACACGGCACCGACATCTTCCACGACGTCGAGCCCGAAGATTTGATCAAGTTCGGCCTCATCCCCGAGTTCGTGGGGCGCCTGCCCGTGGTGGCGACGCTCGAAGAGCTCGACGAAGAGGCGCTGATGTCGATCCTGCTGGATCCCAAGAACGCGCTCACCAAGCAGTACAAGCGTCTCTTCGAGATGGAAGGCACGGAGCTCGAATTCCGCGACGACGGCCTGCGCGCCATCGCTCGCAAGGCCATGCAGCGCAAGACGGGCGCGCGCGGTTTGCGCACCATTCTCGAAGGTGTGTTGCTCGACACCATGTACGACCTGCCCTCGCTCCGTAACGTGCAGAAGGTCGTGGTCGACGAATCGGTCATTGAGGGCCATTCCAAGCCCTATATCGTCTTCAAGACCCCCGAGGCGCCGGCCTCTGGCGATGAGCCGCCGGCGAGGAAGGTTTCGGGCGGGGCGATCTAGCCGGTTGAGTTAGTCCCTTCGCTTCGCCATGCTCCAGGTATGGCAAGTAAAGTGGTCGACGTGCGCGAGGCTAAGGCCCAACTGTCGCGTCTCCTCGACGAGGTAGCTCGGGGCGAGGAGGTCATCCTTGTCGAGACCGGTAGGCCGTGCGCCAAGCTCGTTCCGTTCATTCCAACCGAAGATCGTCGAGTGTCCGGGTTGATTCCCGGCCGTCTTGACGACGCTTTTTTCGAGCCATTGCCACCCGAAGAGCTCGACGCCTGGGAGGGGTCAACTGATCCCGATCGACCTTTCGGCTAAACGCTTGATTTGGGCTCTGGCGCCCCAACAAAGTCCCCAACAGTCCCTTATGCTTGTCTGCGTGCCAGCGACTAATACCGCTGGATCCGTTTAGCGCCCCCGAGGTTCCCAGCGCCATGTCCGAAGCCATCGTTCCCCAAGTCGCTATCGAGAACATCCCGGTCCTGCCGTTGCGGGACGTCGTGGTCTACCCGCACATGGTCATCCCGCTCTTCGTGGGCCGCGAGAAGTCCATCCTCGCGCTCGAGGCGGCCATGAAGGGCGACAAGCGCATCATGCTGGTCGCGCAGCGTCAGGCCGAGGTCGATGACCCGAAGCAGGACGACCTGTATCGCATTGG
>JBILGD010000115.1:0-8217 GCA_044351225.1 Steroidobacteraceae bacterium | reverse complement strand
CATCCACTTCACGGCCAATGCCGATGATATGCGGCACGCCGGTGCTCATGTACCGCCCCATGTAGCTGTCGTGCGACACCCGATCGTTCTCGGTCATCAGCATGCTGACGTTGCGACCGATCACCTCGCCGGCGACATAGCCGAAGAGGCGTTCGCCGGAGCGGTTGAAACTCTCCACCTGACCGCGCGCGTCAATGATTATCACTGCATCGACGGTCGCGTCGAGCAGGGCCTGCATGTCGCGGGCGATGGTGGTGCCGCTGCCGAAGCTGCTGCCGTCGCCCGAGCCGTTTCCCGGCGCCGGCGTTGTCATATTATCTTTGACGTCTGGCTTCTTCATGGATCTTCGAGTCCGCAGATGATGCTACCACGCGGGTGGGTAAGTACTTCCCGCAATGGCCGGTGTGTGCGGCACGTGCCACCTTGCGGTCTTCCGAAACGGAGTGGTCAATGTCCCAGGTCGAGCAAATCCGTCAGCGTCTGCTGGCTCGGCGTGATGAGTTGGCAGGTCGTGCCAATCTGATCGATGCCGATCTGCGCCATGAGCGCGATCCCTTGTCTGCCGATTTCGAGGAGCAGGCTACGCAGCGCGAGAACGAGGATGTGCTGCGGGGCATCGGCCTTGCGGCAAAGGCTGAGTTGCAGCATGTCAACCGAGCGCTCGCACGGCTCGAGCGCGGCGAATACTTTGATTGCGAGACTTGCGGTGAGTCCATCGCGGCGGCGCGCCTCGAAGCGCTGCCTGAGACGACGCACTGCGCCCGCTGCGCCGCGGCGATCTGAGGTCGGCGGAGCTTATTGAGTGACCGCACCGTCGATTCTGGTCGTCGCCGAGCGTTCGGGCGATCCGCAGTCGGCGCTGCAGAAGGCGTCAGTACTGGCGCGCCATCTCGGTGCCGACCTCGAACTCTTCACCTGTGACGTCGAGCATGCTTGGGCGGTCGCGCAACAGGCGCGCAGCGCCGATGCACGCCTAGTGGTCGATGCCTGTCTCGCTGACAGTACGCGCTACCTCGCCGCGTTGCGCGGCACGGTCGCCGCGCGCGATCTGGTCATGCGCACCAGTGCCGTCTGCGCCCCGAGTCTCTATGAGGGGCTGGCGAGACGCAGCGAGGAGGTGCAGCCGCTGCTCGTGGTCAAAGGGTGTACCGAGACGCTGTTTCGCGGGCCGGGCGTGATTCTGCGACCGGATGAGTTACGGCTAATCCGCGAGCCGCCGGCGCCGCTGCTGTTGTCGCGTGGCAGAACTTGGGCGCCGGTGCCGCGCATCGGGGTTTTGGTCGTCGAACCAGCCGATACGGCTCGCCTCGAACTGCCGGCCACCGAGCTCGCGCAGCGCTGTCATGGCGAGTTCGAATGGTTGTCGCTCGAAGTCGGTCAGTCCGTCGAGCATGCGGTCGCGCAGCGACGGATCGATGTTCTCGCGATGCTGGCGACAGCCACGCGTCAGGGTGGCGCTCAGTCGCCTTTGCCCGAAGAATTGATCGGCAATCTCGCCTGCGACCTACTCGTCGTGCCCCGCGAGTCGCTAGCGCCCGGGGCGCTGCTCGCTGCGGTTGCGATCCGCACAGATCACGCGCACCGTTAGCAGGGCGAACCCGGTACCATCCGCAGCCAAGTCGCGGGCGGCGCCCCGCCCATCGGCCAGCTAATGGGAGATAGCCATGCAGATCGCCATGTTCAGATTGCTGACTCGCGTGGGCCTGCTGCTGCTCGGTACGGTGCCCTTCGCAGTCATGGCCGCAACCCCGGCTGCCACATCGGCGGTGGATCGTGTTGCCGACGAAGCCATTTATCTGCAGCGTTTCGAGCGGCTGCAGTCTGCGTTTCGCACCGGTCTCGGGCTCGAGAGCTACGACCCGCTCGAGCCTGTGTCGGGCGCGCTCGATGCCAAGCCGCTACCGCAGGTGGCCGCGGACCGAGGCAGTATTGATCCCGCCGCGCTCGAGGCAGCGCGGGCGTACGCCGAGCGCAACAACTCGCAGGCGCTGATCGTCTGGCGTCGCGGCGCGATCGAGACGGCGGCTTATTTCAAAGGACTCTCGCCCGAGGGGACATTTGCTTCGCGCTCGCTCGCCAAGCCGATGACCGCAGTGGCGGTCGGCCGCGCCATCGCGCTCGGCAAGATTCGTTCGCTCGACCAGCCGGTGGCCGATTTTCTGCCCGAGTGGCGCAGCGACCCGCGCCGCTCGCGAATTCTCGTGCGGCACTTGCTCGACATGCGCTCGGGTTTCCTGCCGCAGGCGGCCGCGACCACCCCGGAGGACATTCTTAACCGCGCCTACCTGCACCCTCGGCACGACGAGATCATCATCAAAGAATATCCGGTAGTCGATGAGCCGGGGTCACGCTACGAATACAACAACGCGACCTCCGAACTCGTCGCCGTGCTCATCGAGCGCGCAACCGGGATGCGTTACGGCGAATTTCTCGCCCGCGAAGTCCTGCAGCGCATCGGCTCGCCGGGCGGCGAAATCTGGATCAACCGGCCGGGCGGCGTAGCCCATGCCGGCTGTTGCCTGATGCTGCCCGCCGAGGCCTGGGTGCGACTCGGTATCCTCTTGCTTCAGGATGGGATATGGGAGGGGCGGGCGCTGTTGCCCACGGGCTACGTCACCGAAATGCGGCGCGGCACGCCACAAAATCCCTACTACGGCCTTGGCGTCTATGTCGCCGGTCCCTATATCGAGCGCCGCGGCTTCGCCAATCCCGAGCGCGATCCGGCGGCGCGACGCGTGCTGCATTCAGAACCTTATCTCGCCGACGACATCTTCCTGTTCGACGGCAATGCCAATCAGGTCGTCTACGTGATTCCGTCGGAGCAGCTGGTGATCCTGCGTGTCGGCGATAATCCGCCACGCGCCGCCGGCGCCGAATGGGACAATGCCTGGCTGCCGAATACGGTGATGCGCGGCATCCGCCGTGAACCCGGCGAACAGCCGCCCCGCGCGCAAGCGCGAAATTGACGCCGTTATAGTGTTGTAGTTAAATATAACACCCCGGGAGAACGTCTCGGGGTGAGTCCCCGTTTCGATCTCTGGAAGCCCCGCATGTCGCTCTCGTCATCCCCCTCCCGCCTCTCTCTCGCCAACGTACCGCGCAGCATTCTCTGGACGATTGCCGTCCTTGTGCTGTTGGCCGGTTTTGGTTTGCTGCGCACTTTCGTGCTCACCGGCCGCGGCGAGGCGACCGTCAATCCGCCACCGCTCGTCAGCGTGCTCGAAGTGAAGCTGACCGAGATCGCCGATGTGGTGAGCTTCACGGGCGCAATTGCCGCGCGTGACGAAGCGGCGATCAGTGCCGAGGGCGAGGGCGGTCGGGTCGCCGCACTGTTTGCCGAGGTGGGCGATCGCGTCACAGCCGGTCAGGTGCTCGCGCGGCTCGATAATTCTTTGACTGCGCCGCAGGTACGCAGCCTCGAAGCCACACTGCAGGAGGCTAAGGCAAATGCTGCGGTAGCCCAGGCCGACTATCGTCGCGCGCAGGCGGTCGCCAGCATCGGTGCGCTGTCGGCTCAGGAGATCGAACGTCGCGGCGCTGCTGCGATCGCTGCAGATGCGCGCGTGCAAGTGGTCGCCGCACAACTCAGCGAGGCGCAGGCGAGGTTGCGACGCACCGAAGTCCGCGCGCCCTTCGACGGCATCGTGCTGACTCGTGCAGCCGAGGTGGGCCAGCTCGCGGGACCCGGTGGCGGCGCGCTGTTTCGTCTTGGCCGGGCCGGCGGAATCGAGATGCGCGGCAATGTCGCCGAGCGCGATTTGCCACGCCTCGTCGTCGGTCAAAGTTCTCGCGTGCGCGTGACGGGCGTCGATCGTGCTTTCGAGGGCAAGGTACGACTGATCGGCGCAGTGATCGATCCGCAGACGCGTCTCGGCAGCGTGCGCATCGATCTGCCGGCAGAGCGTGATCTGCGGCCCGGCGCTTTCGCCCGTGGCGAGATCGACGTCGGTTCGGGGCAGCGGCCGTTGCTGCCACAGACTGCGGTGATGAGCGATGATCAGGGCAACTACGTGTTCGTCATCGATGCACAGGACAAAGTCGAGCGACGCGGGGTACGCGTCGCCGGCTCTCGCCCCGACGGCGTGGTGATCGCCGAGGGGCTCGCGGGCGGTGAGCGCGTGGTGTCAACCGCCGGACCCTATCTGCGCGCTGGCGAGACGGTGCGGGTAGTCCGATGAGAAACATGTCCGCATGGGCGATCCGGCATCCCACACTGCCGATCGTGCTTTTTGTGGTGCTGACGTTCATCGGCATCGTGAGCTTCAAGCGCTTGCCCATCAACCTCAATCCCGATGTCAGTTTCCCGATCGTTTCGGTGCAGGTGTCGCAGCCCGGCGCCGCACCCTCCGAGATCGAGACGCAGATCACGCAGAAGGTCGAGGGTGCAGTGCGCAGCGTTGCCGATGTCCGCAACATCAGTTCACGCGCCGCCGAGGGCTTCTCGACCACGACGGTTGAATTCCAGATCGGCACGCCGCTTGATCGCGCGCTCAACGACGTACGCGATGCCGTCAGCAAGATCCGCGCCGATTTGCCGGACGGAGTCGATGAGCCACAGGTGAATCGCATCGATGTCGAGGGCGGGGCGATCGCCTACTACGCCGTTTCGACCACGGGACGTACGCCCGAGCAGCTCAGCTGGTATGTCGACAACACCGTCAGCAAGCGCTTGCTGGCGATCTCCGGTGTCGCTCAGGTGTCGCGCGGCGGCGGTGTGACGCGCGAAATCCGCGTCGAACTCGACCCGGCGCGCATGCAGGCACTCGGCGTAACCGCGGCCGAAGTGAACCAGCAACTGCGCGTGCTCAATCTCAATGCGCCCGGTGGTCGCGCGCAGGTGGGTGGTGGTGAACAGGCAATCCGCGTGCTGGGTTCGGCGGACACCGCACTCGATCTCGCCAATACGCAGATCCGTCTCGCAGGCGGAGCGAGCGTGCGTCTCTCCGATATTGCCGAGGTACGCGATGCGGTCGGCGAGCAGCGCTCGATCTCGCGTCTCAATGGCCGTTCGGCGACCAATTTTGGTGTCTTCAAGGCACGCGGTGCCTCGGATGTTTCTGCGCTCGACGCGGTCGAGGCGGAAATCGCCAAGCTGCTCGTCGAATCGCCCGACATCAGCATCAAGCGCGTGTTCACCACGGTCGAGAACACGCGCGCCTCCTACAACTCGGCGATCATGGCGATGATCGAAGGTTCGATTCTCGCGGTGCTCGTGGTGTTCGTGTTCCTGCGCGATTGGCGGGCGACGGCGATCTCGGCGTTGGCCATTCCGCTCTCGGCCATCCCGACCTTTGCCTTCATGTATTGGCAGGACTTCACGCTCAACACCATCAGCTTGCTTGCGCTATCGCTGGTTGCGGGCGTGCTGGTCGATGACGCAATCGTCGAAATCGAAAATATCGTGCGTCACATGCGCATGGGCAAGAGCGGCTATCAGGCCGCCATCGATGCCGCCGACGAAATCGGTCTGGCGGTCGTGGCGACCTCAGCCACCATCATCGCGGTGTTCCTGCCGGTGAGCTTCATGGGCGGGTTCTCCGGACAGTATTTCAAGCAGTTCGGTCTGACTGTGGCAGCGGCGGTGTTCTTTTCTTTGTTGGTGGCGCGACTAATCACGCCGCTCATCGCCGCGCACACTCTGAAACCGCACGATGAGATCCGCTCTGCCGATGGTCCAGCCATGACGTCCTACCTCGAGGCGCTGCGCTGGTCCTTGCAGCACCGACGGGCGACGCTCGTTGCCGGTACGCTGTTTTTCGTCGCCTCGGTCGGTTTGCTGATTGCACTGCCGAAGTCGCTGTTTCCGGCCCAGGACTTTTCTTCGGCGCAGATCCAGATCGAGCTGCCGCCCGGCGTGCAACTCGAGGAGACCGCGCGAATTTCGGCGCAGGTGACGGCGTTGGTCGCGCAGCAGCCCGAGGCCACCGACATCATCGAGGATATCGGCGAGGGCGATGTGCGCACGGCGAGCATCTATGTGACGCTGGTGCCGCCCGAGCAACGTTCGGTCTCACAGCGCGAGTGGGAAGATCGCATGCGCCCGCTGTTCGCCTCGATCCCTGATGCTCGAGTCTCGATCGCGGGTGGCGACGGCCCGGGCGGCCGGCCGGTCACCCTGTTCCTGACCGGTGACAATCCGCAGTTGCTCGAGTCGGCCGCGCGCAAGGCGGTCGATGCCATGCGCACGCTACCCGAGCTGCGCGATCCGCGTATCAACGGCGATCTGCGACGCCCGGAGGTGCTGGTCCGGCCGCGTCTCGATCTCGCCGCCGAGCTCGGTGTTTCGGTGGCGGCGATCAGCCAGACCATCCGCATCGCCACACTCGGCGACCTGCCGCAAAACGCGGCCAAGTTTTCTTTGGCCGAGCGTCAGGTGCCGATTCGTGTAAGCCTGCTCGAGAACGCGCGGCGTGATCTCGCCACGCTCGAGAACCTGCCCGTGCGCACCGCCTCGGGCGCAACGGTGCCGCTCAAGTCGGTCGCCGACATCGGCTTTGGCGAAGGTCCCTCGACGATTCGTCGCTACAACCAGACCCGTCGTATCGTGCTCGAGTCCGATCTCGCCAAGGGCGTCGAGCTCGGGCCGGCGCTCGCCAAGGTGTACGCGCTCCCGGAGCTCCGCAACCTCCCCGATGGCGTGCGACTCGTACAGACCGGTCAGGCGGAGTTCATCCAGGACTTGTTCGACAATTTCCTGCTCGCCATCTTTGCCGGCGTGCTGCTCGTATTCGCGGTGCTGGTACTGCTCTTTGCCCGCGTCTTTCAGCCGATCACCATTCTCTCGGCGCTCCCGCTTGCGGTGGGTGGCGCGGCGATCGCACTGATGATCGCCGGCATGCCGTTCTCCATGCCGGTCGTGATCGGCTTTCTGATGCTGATGGGCATCGTCGGCAAGAACTCGATCCTGCTGGTCGACTTCGCCATCGAAGAAATGCGCGCGGGCAAGTCGCGCACCGAAGCACTGATCGAAGCGGGCCACAAGCGCGCACGGCCGATCATCATGACCACGGTTGCCATGGTGGCGGGCATGCTGCCCGTTGCCCTGAGCAGCGCGGCCAATGGGTTCCGTGCGCCGATGGGTGTCGCGGTGATCGGTGGCCTCATCACCTCGACGCTGCTCACCCTCATCATCGTGCCTTCGGTGTTCTCGCTCATCGACGATCTTGAGCGCTGGGTTGCACCGCGTTTCGCGAAATTTTTGACTTCCGGAGATCGGGCGGAATCAGTCTTGCCAAAGTAACGCGAGACCAAGCGTCGTCGAGGCGATGAACAGCGTGGCAAGCGCGCCGAGTGCGAGGGGTTGCCAGCCTTGGGCAATCAATTTGCGCATGTCGGTCTCGAGACCGACCGCGGCGAGCGCGAGGGCGAGCAGCATCTGTGTGCCGAGGTTGGCGGTATCGCGCAGCTCTGTGGGGATCCAGCCGGTGCCGGCGAGCAACACCATGCCGAGAAAACCGAACACGAACCAGGGCATGGGCGCACGTCCCTGAACGGCGCCATCGGTGCCACGCGCGGCGGCCAGGCGGCGCTGCGCCCACAGGCCCATGCCGATCACAAGCGGCGCGAGCATGAGCACGCGGGCAAGCTTCGCCACGGTGGCAAATTCGCCGGTGAGTTCACCGCGCGCGAAACCCGCGGCTACTACTTGCGCCACCTCATGCACCGAGGCGCCCGTCCACAGGCCGTACCCGCGCTCGCTCAGAGGCAACAGCGTCGCCAGCAGGGGATAACTGAACATCGCGATCGTGCCGAACAAGGTCACGGTGGCGAGGGCGTAGGCCACCGCCTCATCATCATCGCGGACGACCGTATTGGCCGCGACGATGGCCGAGGCACCGCATACGCCAGTCCCTGCAGCAATCAGTGTCGCGAGTCCCTGCGGTACGCCGAGTCGGGCGCCGAGCCAGATCGTGAAGAGATAAGTACTGAGCAGCGCAAACGCCAAAATCAAGAGACCCGCCACGCCGATGCCGAGGATTTCGGCGAGCGTGACCTGCAGCCCAAGCAGCACGATGCCGGTGCGCAGTGGCGTGCGCAGGCAGAGGGCGATGCCTGCGCGGGCTTGCTCCGGCCGGCCGAGCAGGTTGCGCACGGCCATCCCGATCAGGATGGCAAGCATCAAGGGGCTGACGCTGGCGATCAGTGGCCATGGCAGAGCTCGCAGCGCGAAGGCGGCCGCGGCCACGGCAGCCGCGAGCGCGAGACCGGGCAGGAAAC
>JBILGD010000114.1:0-8262 GCA_044351225.1 Steroidobacteraceae bacterium | reverse complement strand
CGGCGCTCGAGGGCGCGGCCTGATGCCCGCCAACGAACTGCTCGACACCCTCGCCGCCCGCCTCACCGAGGGCGGTCATACCGCCCAGAGTTACGCTGCGTTGCTGCGCGATGGGCAGGCCGAACTCAAACGTCGCTTCGAGGCCGACGAGCCCGTCGAAACTCTGGTGCACGCCCGCGCGCAGATCCTCGATGCAGTACTGCGCGAAATCTGGCGACACAAACTGCCCGCGCACGATGGCGACTGGGCGCTCGTCGCCGTCGGCGGCTATGGGCGCGGCGAGCTGCACCCCCATTCGGACGTCGACATCCTCACGCTGGTGCCCGGACCCCTCGATGATGCCGGACGCGCGGCGATGGAATCCTTCGTCGCGTTTCTTTGGGATATCGGCATCGAAATCGGTCACAGCGTACGCACGCTCGAGGAGTGCCGCAGCGAAGCAGCCCGCGACGTCAGCATCATGACGACGCTGATCGAGGCGCGCCGGCTCGCCGGTTCCGCGCCGCTGGTCGCGCAGATGCTCGAGGCGCTCTCGCCCACTCATCTTTGGCCGGTCAAGGAGTTCTTCGAGGCTAAGGTACGCGAGCAAGCGGATCGCCACGCCAAAGCCAACGATACGGCCTACAACCTCGAACCCAACGTGAAGACGGGCCCCGGTGGTTTGCGGGATATCCAGACCATCTCCTGGGTCGCGAAGCGGCACTTCAATGTGCAGACGCTCGACCAGCTCGCCACGCAGGGCTTTCTCACGCCCGCCGAAGTACGTCGACTGCAAAACGCCCAGTCATTTCTTTGGCGCGTACGCTTTGCGCTGCATACCGCGACCGGCCGTCGCGAGGATCGTCTGCTGTTCGATCACCAGATGAAGCTCGCGCGCATCTTCGGCTACGAGGATGCCACCTACACGCTCGCCGTCGAGCAGTTGATGCAGCGGTATTACCGCACCGTGCTCGACGTCACGCTGCTCAACGAACTGCTGCTGCAGCTCTTTCGCGAGGCGATTCTCGATGAGAGCGCCACGCCGCAACCGCTCAACCCGCGCTTTCAGGTCACTAACGGCTATCTCGAAGCCATCCACGACGATGTTTTCGTGCGTCAACCCGCGACGCTCCTAGAGATATTTGCCCTCCTGCAACAGAACCCCGAGATCCGCGGCGTGCGCGCGCACACCATCCGCGCCATCGTGCAGAACCTATGGCTGATCGATGAAGAGTTTCGCCAGAACCCGCGCAATCATCGGCTCTTCCTCGAGATCCTGCGCGCGCCCGCGGGTGTCACCAACGAACTGCGCCGCATGAACACCTACGGCGTTCTCGGTCGCTACATCCCCTCCTTCGGTCGCATAGTCGGTCGGATGCAATACGACCTCTTTCACGCTTACACGGTCGATGCGCACACGCTCTTCGTCGTCAGCAATCTGCGCCGCCTTGCGCTGCCGCGCTTCGATCATGAACTGCCGAATCTCTCGCAGATCATGCAATCGCTCCCCCGCCCCGAGGTCGCCTATCTCGCGGCGCTCTTTCACGACATCGCCAAGGGCCGCGGCGGCGATCACTCCGAGCTCGGCGCCGTCGAAGCCGAATCCTTCTGTCTCGAGCAGGGCCTCTCGCGCTACGACGCCCGCCTCGTCGCCTGGCTCGTACGTCATCACCTGCAGCTCTCGCTCACGGCACAGAAGCAGGACATCTCCGACCCGCGGGTGATCAATGATTTCGCCCGCTTCGTGGGTGACGAGACCCATCTCGATCATCTCTATGTGCTGACGGCAGCGGATGTGCGGGCCACCAACCCGCGGCTGTGGAATTCCTGGAAGGCTTCGCTCTTCAGCGAATTCCACGACCGGGTCAAGCGTGCGCTGCGCCGCGGTCTCGAAACCCCGATCGATCAGGACGAACTCAAGAGCGAAAACCAGACGCAGGCGCGCGATCTGCTCGCCGCCACCGGTGTCGGTGCTGCTGCCATCGATCAAGTGTGGGCGATGCTCTCGGACACCTATTTTCTGCGTCATACCCCGCAGGAAATCGCCTGGCATACCCGAGTGCTCGCCGAGCGCGACCTCGACGCCGACGACCCGGTGGTCTCGGTGCAAGCCGAGAGCGAGCGTGGCACGACCTCGATCATGACGTTCGCACCGCATCGGCAGCATGGCTTTGCGCGCACCACGGCCGTGCTCGATCAGCTCGGCTTCAATATCGTCGATGCACGCATCACACCGACCCAGGATGGCAACAGCATCGATCTCTATCACGTACTCGAAGAAGACGGCACACCGATCGCCGACATCGATCGTCACGAAGAAATCGAGCAAGCCCTGCGTCGCTCGCTCTCAAGTCCACGCGATGCGCTCATGGCGGTGTCCCGCCGCGCACCGCGACAGGTGCGACTCTTCAATACGCGCACACAGATCGCCGTGACGCCCGACGAGCGCAACCAGCGCTCGGTCCTCGAAATCATTGCTGCGGATCGACCCGGGCTACTCTGCGATATTGGTAAAGTCATGATGGAGGAGCGCATCGATCTGCTCGGCGCCAAGATCATGACCGTGGGCGAGCGCGCCGAGGATGTGTTCTACGTGAGCGACGCGCGACACGGACCACTCGCCGAGGACCGTGCGCAGCAACTCATCGCCCAGCTGACGCTTGCGCTCGATCGGCGCCGTGCCGCCTGACCCGATCATTACCTAACCCTGGCCTCGCATGAACCCCGATCTCGCCCGTTTGCACGCCTATCCTTTCGAGCGTCTCACGGCGCTCAAGGCGGGCATCGCGCCGCCCGCCGAGCTCTCGCACATCGCGCTCTCGATCGGCGAGCCCAAACATGCACCGCCCGCGTTCGTGCTCGAGACGCTACGCGATTCACTCGCCGGCCTCGGCGCGTACCCGACCACCGCGGGGACGCCCGAGTTACGCAGCAGCTGCGCGCGTTGGCTCGAGCGGCGCTTTGCGCTTGCGCCGCAGAGCATCGGCAACGGTCATGTCCTGCCCGTCAACGGCACGCGCGAAGCGCTGTTCGCCTTTGCGCAGACGATCGTTGATCGCAGTGCGCAAGCGCCGCTCGTCGCCATGCCGAACCCCTTCTATCAAATCTATGAAGGCGCGGCACTGCTGGCAGGCGCCGAACCACTCTTGATCGATACCCCTGCGGCGAACGGTTTCCTGCCTGATCTCGATGCCGTGCCGGCCGCGCTCTGGGATCGCGTGCAATTGCTTTATCTTTGTAGTCCAGGGAATCCCTCGGGTGCGATCATGAGCATCGCCCAATGGCAGCGGGCGCTCGAGCTCGCCGAGCGTCACGACTTCATCATCGCCGCCGACGAATGCTACGCCGAACTTTACGCCGACGACGCCAACCGACCGCCTTCGTTGCTGCAGGCAGCGCGCGCTGCGGGTCGCCACGCCTTCGAGCGCTGCGTGGTGTTCCACAGCCTCTCCAAGCGCTCGAGTCTGCCGGGGCTGCGCTCGGGATTCGTCGCCGGGGACGCGCGCGTGCTCGAGCAGTTTCTGCTCTATCGGACGTATCACGGCTGCGCGATGCCCTTGCCGGTACAGGCCGCAAGTTGTGCCGCCTGGGACGAGGAAACTCACGTCAGCGAAAATCGTCGTCTCTATCGCGAGAAGTTCGCTCGCGTCGCGCCGATCCTCACGCCGCATCTGCAGTTCGAGATGCCCGAGGGCGGTTTTTACCTTTGGGCGGATGTCGGTGGTGACGATGAACGCTTCACCCGCGAGCTCTTCGCCACGCAAAACGTCACGGTATTGCCGGGCAGTTATCTCGCCCGCTCAGTCGCCGGCGTCAATCCCGGACGCGGGCGAGTGCGCATCTCGCTGGTCGCCGGCCTCGAAGACTGCGTCGAGGCCGCGCGACGCATCGCCCATTTCATGCAACACGATTTCATCAAGGAAGGATGACCATGACTCTGACTCCCTCACAGCAGCATCCCGCGCTTCAGGCCATGATCGAAGCTGCGTTCGAGCATCGCGCCGACCTCAACCCGCGCAGTGTCTCGCGCGAACTCAAGGTTGCGCTCGATGAAGCGCTAGACCTGCTCGACTCGGGCAAGGCACGAGTCGCGGAAAAGCGCGATGGACAGTGGGTCGTGAACGACTGGCTGAAGAAAGCCGTGTTGCTCTACTTTCGTGCCTGGGACAACAAGCTCATCGAAGGCGGTCATACGCGTTTCTTTGACAAGGTGCCGCTCAAGTACGCGGCGATGGACGAAGCGAGTCTGCGTGCCAGTGGAACGCGCGTCGTGCCCGATGCGGTCGTGCGCAAGGGCGCCTACGTGGGCCCGAACGTCGTGCTGATGCCTTCGTTCGTCAACATTGGTGCTTATGTCGATTCCGGCGCCATGGTCGACACCTGGGCGACCGTGGGTTCCTGCGCACAGATCGGCAAGAACGTGCATCTGTCGGGCGGCGTTGGGATCGGTGGCGTGCTCGAGCCGCTGCAGGCCGCACCGACGATCATCGAGGACAACTGCTTCATCGGCGCGCGCTCCGAGATCGTCGAGGGCGTGATCGTCGAAGAAGGCGCGGTGATTTCGATGGGTGTTTTCATCGGCCAGAGCACGCGCATCTATGACCGTGAGACCGGTCGCATCACGCAGGGCCGAGTGCCGGCGGGCGCCGTGGTCGTCCCGGGCAGTCTCCCGGCCAAAGACGGCACGCACTCGCTCGCCTGCGCCGTGATCGTCAAGAAGGTCGATGCGCAGACGCGCGCCAAAACCTCGATCAACGATTTGCTGCGCTCGACTGACTGAGACGAACCGCGGCCGCGACCCGTCACCGGGCGCGGCTTGCGTCAGAAGCTCGTCGACACCGAGAACGAGAACTTCGCGCCGGCGTCGTGCCGATTGAAGTAGATCCGGTTCCCGCCGCGCTCCTGGAACTCGCGGAATTCGCGGCGCAAGAGGTTTCGGGCTTCGAACTTCAACTCGATTTCCTGACCGAAGAGATCGAGCCCTTGGCGGGCTACAAAATCGATGCTCACGCCCGGCGACTCGATCACGTCCGGCAACCCGGCAGCGCCACGTCCGGTCGCCCGGTCACTGGCGTAGGAGATGAGCAAGGTCTGCTGCGAGAGCGACGCCGAATCCTCGAAGCCGAGCTGAATATTGGCCAGATGCTGTGACTGGCCGGTCAGCGGCGCGCCATCGGCAAAGAAATTGCTCGCGGCCTGAATGGCCGTCCCGAAGAGCGCCGCCGTGTCACCGGGCTTCACCTCGATCTTGGAGTCGGACCAGGTGTAGTTGCCGATCACGACGGCACGACGATTGGCAAAGAACGCCGAATCGGAGAAGCGGTCCATATCGAGGTAGAGTTGGGACTCGAGCTCGACGCCGTAGAGCGTCGCCGCCGGCGCATTGGTAAAGCTCGTCAGCGGATTGTTGTCGCTGAAACTCGTGAACGCCTCGATCGGCTTGTCGATCTCTTTCCAGAAGCCCGCGACCGACACGCGCTGGTTGCCGGGGAGGTACCATTCCCAACGCGCCTCCGCGTTGAGGAACTCGCTGTCGACCAGCAGCGGATTACCGATGAACGCACGATTGCTCTCGGGGTCGTAATACGCCTGGAACATCAACTCGCGGAACTGCGGGCGCGCGATGGTCTTCGAGACATTGAATCGTGCCTGCATGTCGTCGGCGAACTTCCAGGTCAGCGTAGCCGCCGGCAGCACGTACGAGTTGTCCAACAAGGTGCTGGCGCCGGAGTTGCTCGGCGTCGAGAACACCTGCAGCGGGCGCACGTTCTGCTCGCCCTGCTCATAGCGCACACCCGCGTTGATCTCAAGGCCTTCGAAGATTTCGGCCTGAGCCTGCAGATAGGCCCCACTCGTCTTGAGTTCGGCGGTGAACGCCGGGTCAGACTCGGTCGATTCAATCAAGCCGATGCGGTAATACTCGATGATCGCGCCGCCAAGCAGCAAATCCGGACGCAGCATGCCGACCGCCGACTCGAAATCGGAGGGTGCGATGAAGAGAAACTCGCGTCGTTCCGAATCGCGCTCGGTCTTGCTGCTCTCGAAACCCGCTGAGAGTACAAACTGCGGTGAGAAAGCGTAGGAGAAATCGACACCGGCAGACAGCAGCGATTCATCGAGATCCGAGAATGCAATCTCGGCAAATCCCGTCTGCCCGTTGTCGAGTCGATTGATGAAATAGGAACCGAAGGGACTCGCGGCGATGTTGGAGCGGGAGTAGCCAACGCCCAGCTCGAACGGCGCTTCGCGCCGCGAATTCGCCACGGCAACACGCGCATCGATCTTGAAGGGGTCGAAGTTGAGACCACCGCTCAGCTGCGAACTCCACACCTCGCGCTCGTACCAACCGGTGTTCTGCTCAAGGAAATCGAAACCCGTCTTTTGACTGCTCTGGGTGCCCTCGGCAAGCGCGGTGCGCTTGAGTGTGTCGCGCACGATGAGGTTGGTCCAGCGGATGCGATTACCCTCGCCGAACTCATAACCGAGACCGAACAACGCGTTGGCCACGATCCGATTTTCGGTGGAGACCTCGCGGTAGTCCTTGTCGATCACCGACAACGCGGCGTCAGCTGCCGTCTGTTCGGTATTGTCCTTGGTGCTCCAAGCGTTGCTGTATCCCGCCGTCGCGACGATACCGAGCTCGCCATCGCCAATGATGCGCGAGGTGCCCCCGGTGATCGACGCTGATCCATTGATCGGCATCTTGTCGTTGTATTGGATGACGCCCGTGCGCGTGTTCAGGAACTGCTTGGCGATATCACCCGTATCGATCCTGCCGGCGCTCAGTTTGTCGCCACTTGCGAGGAAGGCGGCCATCGCAGGCGGAATCTTGCGGATTCCGCGATCCATGCCAAGGTAGTCATACTTGCTGCCGTAGTGCGTATAGCCGACATGCCCGCTTGTCTCGGTGTCGCCGCTGATGCCAACGCCAAACTTCAGAAACGGCGCCTTGGGGACGGCGAGCGTGGTGAGATTGATCAAGCCACCGCCGAACTCGCCGGGCAGATTCGCCGAATAGCTCTTCTGCACCAAAGACGAAGAAATGACATCTGTCGGAAAAATATCGAGCGGCACAGCGCGACGCAGCGGCTCCGGGCTCGGGAGCGGCGAACCGTTAAGAAGGGCCTGCGAATAGCGGTCACCGAGGCCGCGCACATAGACGAAACCATTGTTGGCCACACTCAGACCCGTGACCCGCGAGAGGGCGCCGGCCACATCACCCTCGCCTGTGCGGGCGATATCTTCGGCCGAGAGCACCGACAGGACGACGTTGGTCGCTTGCTGCAGATTGCGATCGCGCCGGCCGACGATGACGATCTCGCCGATGGTATCGACGTCGACCACCTCTTCGACCGTCTCGGCAGGCGCCGGATCTAAAGGCGCCGCCTCAGTGGCGGGCGGTGTCTGCTCGACGTTTTGGGGGCTTTGGCCGAGCGCTGCGACCGGCAAGATCGCGGCAGCGAGCATCAGCAAAGAGCGGGACCCCGCGACTGACTTGTCCATTCCTCGTCCTCTGAATCCGCAAGCTTCGGTGAGGGGCGAATCGCGACGCTAATCGCGACTCGCCCCGACTCTCCGCGGTGGATACTTACTGAGTGATACGCGGCAGCGTGGTGCAGGCCGTGCTCGAGGTACCGAAGTTCGCGGTCGCCGAGTTGCAGGTCCAGCCCGCATACCACGTGTCGCTCGCGCCGCTGACCGCACCGATGTAGTTGGTGGTATCGAAGCGGGCGTCGACCGTCTTCGGATCGATCGCAGTACGTCCCGTCTCGTTCGCACCGTTGATGAAGCCACCAGTGAGTGACGCGGTGAACGTCGACGTGCTGTTGTTGCCGGCGGCGTTGAACACCGCCGCGGCCTGGTCCGCCGTGACACCACCGTCACCCGCGCGGATCGCGGGCGAGCCACACTGCATCGCTACCGAACGGAAGGTCGGCGGACCTTCCTTGCCGATCGCTGCGTTCGCGGTGAGCATGCTCGGGCCATCGAGACGCAGACAGGGCAGCGGCGCCACCACCACACCGTTGACGAGGGCAGCATCCGCCGTGCCGCGGAAGCGCATGGCGGCACCATTACCCGACGCCGCATTGCGGTGAACAAACGTGAAGTTGGCGAGCTGGAGGAAGGTGCGCGGCTGCTGGCTCTCGAGCGCATTCGCCGTGTCGAGCTCGATCATCGAGTCGGCGGCGCCCGAAGTTTTCTGCGCAGCGATCACGTGTTGGATCACACCGCGGTAACCCATGTCGACGTCGACGCTGTCGTCGTCGGCGCCGGTGATCACGA
>JBILGD010000113.1:0-8282 GCA_044351225.1 Steroidobacteraceae bacterium | reverse complement strand
CGACGATCGCTACCGGCTGACCATCATGGTGCGGGGTCTCTCCGACGGCTATGACGATGAAGCCTGGGTCACGCAGATCGCAAGGCCCTACATCAATGATCTCGGCAAGGAAATCATCTGGCCGGTCGCCATCGCTTCGCTCTCGGGCACCTCGATGATGGTGCGCGAATCCACCGATCACCGCAGTCCGCTCGCCGTCGAGCGCTACTCCGCGGGCTTTCGCATCCCGCTGCTCACCTCTTCGTCGGGCCGGGTCTACCTTGCGTTCTCGCCACCGACACAACGCGAATCCTTGCTCGAGATCCTCGGGCGATCGAGCCGCGACGAGGATGGTCTTGCGCGCAATCGGCCGGAACTCATGAAGATCCTCAACGACACGCGCATGCAAGGCTATGCCACCGCCGTTCGGGCGCGCCGTGTCTCGGACGAAATCAGCATGGCCGTGCCGATCATGATCGACGATCGTGTGCTTGCGGCAGTGACCATCCGCTTCAGCGGCACAGCCGTACCGCTCAAAATGGCGATCGAACGCTTCCTGCCCAAGCTGCGCGAAACGGCGCAGAAGATCCGCCAGACCTTCGCGGATCAGCAACGCGAACCACCTCACCAGCAACCGCTGCGCGCCGCCGCAGGCGGGCGCTGAACGAGCAGCCGTCGCCACGCGGAGAAAACGCCACCATGAACGCCGAACTGCAGTCGCATGCCACGGGTTTGCTCAGCCGACTCGAATCTTTGCTCGGTCGGGAGCAGGTGCTCACCGATGCCGAGGAGCGCCGCTTCTATTCGACCGACATCTACAAATCCGGCGAACTGCCGCTCGCCGTGGTCAGACCACAGAGCACGGCAGACGTGGCGCAGGTGGTGCAACTCGCCGTCGCCGAGGGCGTGGCCCTCGTGCCCCGCGGCGGCGGGGCTTCCTATACCGATGGGTATACCCCGAGCGAAGCGGGCTCGATCAGCCTCGACACTTCGCGCATGAATCGCATCCTCGAGATCAACGAACGCGACATGTACGTGGTCGTGCAGGTGGGCGTCACTTGGGCGACGCTCAACGACGCACTGGCGGCCAAGGGATTGCGTACCCCTTTCTTTGGTCCTTTCTCGGGACTTGCGGCAACCGTGGGCGGCTCGCTCTCGCAAAACAGTGTGACTTGGGGCACCGGTGTATTCGGCATCTCCGGCGAAACGACGCTTGGCGTCGAAGTGGTACTCGGCACGGGCGACGTTATCCGCACCGGCTCATGGGGCGCGGCCAACTCCGTGCCCTTCCTCCGCTCGTATGGACCTGATCTCACCGGACTCTTCATGGGTGACTGCGGTGCGCTTGGCATCAAGACCGCGGTCGCGCTGCGGCTCATGCCGCGCAATACGCATGTGATGGGTCTGTCCTTCGGTTTCAAGGATTTCGGCAGCATGGCTGCAGGTCTCGAGGCGGCCGCGAAGCAAGGCCTAAACCTCACCAACTTCGGTCTCGATCCGGCGCTGCAGCAAGGTCAACTCGGCAAGGCCGATGCGGCGACCGCGCTGCAATCGGCGCTCGCGGTCTGGAAGACCTCACGCGGCGTGCTCGACGGGGTACGGCAATTATTGAAGATGGCACTCGCCGGACGCGGCTTCCTGAAGGGCGCCGTGTTCTCGGCGCATTGGATTGTCGATGGCATTGACGACCCATCTTGTCGCGCGGCGGTCGCCCGGCTGCGCTCGGCGCTGCAACCGCATGGTGCCGAGGTCCCGGCCACCGTACCCACCGTGGCGAACGCCATGCCGTTCATGCCGCTTTACAACGTGCGCAGCCCGCTCGGTGAGCGCTGGGTACCGGTGCACGGCATCCTGCCCTTCTCCAGGGTTGAAGGCTTTCGCGCCGAGTTGAGCGAGTACTACGCACAGCATGCGGCCGACATGAAGCGCCTGAAGATCCGCTCTGGCGCGATGTTCATGACCGTCGGCACCAACGGCTTTCTCTATGAGCCGGTGTTCTACTGGGAAGACGGCTACAACATCACTCAAGAACGTCTGCTCCCGGCGGGCTATCAGGCGACCCTGCCCAAGTTCGCGGACAATCCCGAGGGCCGCGCGCTGGTCGATCGCATGAAAAACGGCATCGCCGATATCTTCCAGCGCCATGGCGCGACCCACATGCAGATCGGCAAGTTCTATCCCTACATGCGTGGCCGCGATCCACATACCGCCAAGCTGATCCGCGACCTGAAGGCGCTGGTCGATCCGAAACGGCGCCTTAACCCCGGCGCGCTCGGTCTGTAAACTGCGCCGCTCGTTCGCACACACGTCCAGCAGTCACCTATCAAGTTACGCACGGAGATCCATCGTCGATGAAGCGCATTCTGGTTTCGATCAAGCGGGTGGTTGATTACAACGTTCGCATCCGCGTCAAGCCGGACGGCAGCGGCGTGATTACCGATGGCGTCAAGATGAGCGTCAATCCCTTCGACGAGATCGCCCTCGAAGAAGCGCTGCGTATCAAAGAAAAAGGTCTTGCCGAAGAAGTCGTGGCGGTCTCGATCGGCCCGGCCGACTGTCAGCAGCAGCTGCGCACCGCGCTCGCCATGGGTGCGGATCGTGCAGTACACGTCCAGACCGACGCTTCGATCGAGCCCGGCACGGCGGCACGCCTGCTGCTCAAGGTAGTCGAGCGCGAACAACCGATACTCGCCATCCTCGGCAAGCAAGCGATCGACGATGACTGCAACCAGACGGGCCAGATGCTGGCCGCGCTCTGGGATCGACCACAGGCCACTTTCGCCTCGAAGGTCGAAGTCGCCGGGGACAAGGCCCTCGTCACTCGCGAAGTCGACGCCGGCCTCGAGACGCTCGAAGTCGATCTGCCTGCAGTCATCACCACCGATCTGCGACTGAACGAACCTCGTTACGTCAAGCTCCCGGACATCATGAAGGCCAAGAAAAAACCTTTGGACACGCTCGATCCAGCGGCGCTCGGCGTCGCGCCGGTCGAACGCCTGAAGGCCGTCAAGTACGAGCCACCCGCACAACGCAGCAAGGGCATCATGGTCAAGGACGCACAAGAACTCGTCGCCGCGTTGCGCAGCAAGGGCCTCGTCTGATTTTCAGGGAAACCACATTCTCATGAGCAAGATCCTCATCGTCGCCGAACACGCGAACGACAAGCTGAACCCCTCCACGGCCAAGTGCGTGGCCTGTGCTACAAAGATTTCCGGCGCCGAGCTCCACATCGTGGTGTTCGCGGCGGATGCCGCAGCGATCGCCGCGCAGGCCGCCAACATCGCAGGCGTCGCCAAGGTCATCACCGTCAGCCACGCCGCGCACCAGAATGCGCTCGCCGCGCTGATCGCACCACAACTCGCCGAACTCGCGGCCGGGTACACCCACGTTTTCGGTCCCTCAACCACTTTCGGTAAGGATCTGATGCCGCGCGTAGCCGCGCTGCTCGACGCACCGCAGGCTTCGGACATCATGGCTGTCGAGAGCGCCACGCGGTTTCGGCGACCGATCTACGCCGGCAACGCGATCATCACCGTCGAGGTGGCCGAAGGTACGCGCCTCGTGGCAACCGTGCGCACTGCCTCGTTCGAGGCCGCCGGCGCCGCTGCCACCGCCGCACCCATCGAAGCCGCTCATCCCGCGGCAGCGATTCCCACGCACACCCGCTTCGTGTCGGTATCGGCCGCACGCAGCGATCGCCCCGACCTGCAGACCGCTGCCAAAGTGGTCTCGGGCGGTCGCGCACTCGGCAGCGCAGACAACTTTCAGGTTCTCTACAGCCTCGCCGATCGCATGGGTGCGGCCGTAGGCGCCTCGCGCGCGGCAGTCGATGCGGGCTACGCCGCGAACGACATGCAGGTCGGACAAACCGGCAAGATCATCGCCCCCGAGCTATATATGGCTTTCGGTATCTCGGGCGCGATCCAACATCTGACCGGAATCAAGGATGCGCGCACCATCGTCGCGGTCAACAAGGATCCCGAGGCACCAATCTTTGAAGTGGCCGACTTCGGCCTCGTCGGCGATCTCTTCCAGCTGGTCCCGGAGATCGAAAAGCTGATCGCGAGCGGCAGCTGAGCTCACCCTCCGCCCGGCGCGGCTTCATCGCCCTGCTCGGCGTCGCGAGCGGGTTGTCGGCCTTCGGCATGGCGAGCGTCGTGCCGGCGCTCCCCTTGCTGTCGCGCGAGCTTCAGGCTGATTTTTCGACCGTGCAGTTCGTGGTCTCGAGCTATTTGCTGGGTCTCGGTCTCTTCCAGCCGATCCAGGGCTTGCTCTGCGATCGCTTCGGTCGACGGCCGGTACTGCTCGCGGGATTCGGTTTGTTTCTGGTCGCAAGCCTCATCGCCAGCCTCGCCACCCACATCGCGATGCTGGTGGCCGCTCGTTTCCTGCAGGCCATGGGAGTCAGTGTCGCAACCGTGGTGACGCGCGCCATCGTGCGCGACTCCTTTGAACCGGGTCCTGCGGCCACAGCGCTGTCTTTCATTACCGCGGTGATGGGTGTCGCACCAGTCGTTGCGCCCTTCGTCGGCGGGCTCGCCAGCGATGCACTCGGTTGGCGCGGGATTTTTTGGTTGCACGCCGCGGTCGCCGCCTGCGTCTGGTTGCTGCTCGCCACACAACTGCGCGAGACGCGACCCGCTGGGACTCAGGCGATGACCGTAGGCGAGTTGCTGCGGGGTGCGAGCGTGCTGCTGCGACAGCGCAGCTTTCTCGGTCATACCTTGACCTACAGCGCGGTGAGCGCCGCCGGCTTCATTTTCATCACCGTGGGCGCCGATCTCTATGGCCGACTATTCGGCTTGGCGAGTTCGCAGTTCGGGGCGCTTTGGTCGGGACTCGCGGTGAGCTACGTGGTAGGCGCGATGAGCGCCGGATATCTTTCTCGGCGACTCGGCAGTCGACGGACCACCCAAGCCGGTATCGGATGCAATTTTTTGGCTACAGGTCTATTCGCGGTCGCAGCGTTCGCGCTCGCACCGAACCTGTGGCTGTTCAGCGGCTCGCTCGGACTGCTGATGGTGGCCAACGGCGTGATCTCGCCACTCGCACTCGCCGGAGCGGTCGATGACCATCCGGCGCTCGCAGGGGTGGCGGCAGGACTGTCGAGTGCCGTTGCCATGCTGCTCTCGATGGTGAGCGCAATCGCGACCGGCGTGCTGTATGACGGCACTGCGCGACCCTGCGCCTTGCTGATGATCGTTGCCTGTCTGCTCGCGTGGCAGGCCGCACGCATGGCGCGCCGCGCACCGAAGTACGCCGCCGGCTCGTGAGACACTCGGGCGGATGCGGCTCTCCAGCCGCCCCCGATCCGAAGGAGTCCTCATGAAAGCCCCATCCTATTCCCGGTGGTCGAAACACGCCGCGCGCCTTGCCGGGCGCACGCGGACTTTCAATCTCGCCGTGCTGCTCATCCTCGGCTGGCTGCTGACGGGACCCTTTTTTGACTTCAGCGATACTTGGCAACTGGTCGTCAACACAACAACGACCATCATCACCTTTCTGATGGTGTTCCTGATCCAGAACACACAGAACCGCGACACCGAAGCAATTCACATCAAGCTCGATGAACTGATCCGCGCGACGCAAGGCGCGCATAACGCGCTGCTCGATCTGGAAGAAATGGAGGAACGTGAACTCGACGGGTTCCGCGCCCGCTACATGGCTCTTGCCCGCGAGGCGCGTGCCATGCGCCGCCAGGGCGAGTGCGACACCAATACGCCCGAGGCCTAGTTGCCGACGACGCGCACCAAAGCCTTGCCGAAATTGCGCCCTTGCATGAGATCGCAGAACGCGGCGGGTGCATTGGCGAGCCCGTCGGCGATGTCCTCGCGATAACGGAAGCTGCCATCGCGAATCCAGCCCGAGACGAGTTTGGTCATCTCGGGAAAGCGGTTCATGTAGTCATACACCACAAGACCTTTCATGGTGCCGCGCGCGCCGACCAGCGGACCGAGCCACGGGCCGGGGGGTGGCGTATCCATGCTGTAGGCCTCGATCATGCCGCAGAGCACGATCCGTGCACCAAGCGCGAGATTGCGCATTACCGCGGCGAGCGTGTCACCACCCGCATTGTCGAAATAGGCGTCGATACCGTCTGGGCACGCCGCCTTGAGCTGGCCGGCAAGATCGCCGTCCTTGTAGTTGACGCAGGCGGCAAAACCCAACGCGCGCACGGCGTAATCGCATTTTTCCGCGGAGCCCGCGATACCCACCACACGCGCGCCCATGTGACGCGCGATCTGACCGGCCGTTGAGCCCACGGGACCGGTGCAGGCCGAGACCACAAAAGTCTGACCCGGCAGCGGTTGTGCCAAAAAAATCGTGCCCGCATACGCCGTGAGCCCGGGCATACCGAGCACGCCGAGCGCCGTCGAGACGGGTGCGAGTGCGGCATCGATCCGCCGCACGCCCACGCCCTTGCTGAGCGCATACTGCTGCCAGCCGTTGCGCACCGCCACGATCTCGCCTTGGCGATAATCGGGGTGCCGCGACTCGATGATCTCGGCTACCGTCTCACCCACCATCACGTCACCGGGCGACAGTCGATCGGCATAGATCTGACTGTTCTTCATGACGTTGCGGTAGTACGGGTCGAGCGAGAGATAGAGAGTGCGTGAGAGAAACTCGCCCTCGCCCGGGGCCGGAATCGCAACCTCATCCGCGCCGAAATCCTCGGGAACAGGCAGTCCCCGAGGAGATCGAGCGAAAGTGATGCGCTGGTTACGTCCGCTCACGACTGGGCAGTCAAAGCTGATTCAGCACGTATTCGGCAGTCGATACTTCGAACTTGCCCGGCGCTTCGATATTGACGTGGGTCGCGACGCCATCTTTGACGACGATGGCAAAGCGCTGACCGCGCATACCCATGCCGAAGCCGCGCGCGTCGAGCTCGAGGCCGAGCGCACGCGAATAGTCGCCGTTGCCATCCGCGAGCATCATCACCGCGTCACCGACGTTGCCCGCCTTGCCCCAGGCGTTCATGACGAACATGTCGTTCACGGCCATGCAGGCGATGCTGTCGACACCCTTGGCTTTGAACGCATCGGCATGCTGCACGAAGCCCGGCAAGTGCTTGGCGTCGCAGGTGGGCGTGAACGCGCCCGGCACCGAAAACAGTACCACCGTCTTACCACCGAAGAGTGCCTCGGCACTGACTTCCTTTGGGCCCTCGGCGGTCATCGTCTTGAATACGCCCGCGGGCATCTTGTCACCGGCTTTGATGGTCATTGGTCCACTCCTTGTGATGGAATTCGTACTGCCGCGCAGTGTAGCCGATCCCGTGCAGCGCTTTGCTCAGGCGTAGGGTCGGTGTAGATACTGGCCAATCGGCTTGCCCACCGGCTTGCCGTTGTCATAAATCAATTGGCCACGCAGATAGGTGCTGGTGATCGAGGCGGACATTTCCATGCCCTCGAACACCGAGTAACCCTGATCGGATTCGGACATTTTGTTGCCCGCCATCATGCTTTTCTTCGGATCAACCAGCACGATATCGGCATCGAAGCCCGGGGCGATGTCCCCCTTGCCCTGCAAGCCGAAACGCCGCGCGGGATTCCAGGAGGTCAGCTCCGCCATGCGGTTGTAGGAAAGGCCGCGCGGCTTGCCCTCGGTGATCAGCGCCGGAAGCATGAACTCGGTCCCGCCAAAACCCGACTTGGCGAGGAAAATATTTTTCTTGTCCTTCTTGCCGAGCTTCATCTCCATGCGACAGCAGGCATGGTCGGAGCAAACCCAGTCGAGTTTGCCGTCGAGCAACGACTCCCAAAGAAATTCGACATCCGCCCGCGAACGAATTGGTGGATTGACCTTCGCAAGATTGCCGATCTTTGAATCGTAGTCGAGGCAAAGATGGCCGATCGTGACCTCACGACGGAAGTTCACGTGCGGGAAGGCCTTGGCCATCTTGAGCGCCGCCTCGACGGCCTTGCGCGAAGTGAGATGCAGCAGATTGATGTTGAGACAGTTGGTCTCGTGAGCAAGATAAGACGCGATGGTGATCGCGAGGCCCTCGGAATGCGGCGGACGAGCGGCACTGTAGGCGCGCAGCCCGGTCAGCGGCTGGCAGTCGATGCATTCGGGGTCATGCGTCTCGCCCGTGAGATAAGTGTCGAGATCCGTGACCTTCGCCCCGCCTTCCACCATGCGCGTATACGCGTTCAGGATGTCAGCAAGCTCGCAGTGCAATCCGAGCGAAATAGAATCTTTGATCTTCGGGTTGCGCAGCATCGCCCGATGCACGCCGCGCATCACGAACTCGAAGTGTGCAATATCGTATTTCTCGTCCTCGCCGATCATGAGGA
>JBILGD010000112.1:0-8349 GCA_044351225.1 Steroidobacteraceae bacterium | reverse complement strand
CGGATCGATCAGCGAGCGATGGCACGCGCGTTCGGTACGGCAGCCGACACTTACGATGCGGCGGCTGCGCTGCAGAACACGGTGCGTAGCGAGCTGCTGACACGCGTCGGCGAACTGCGACTCGAGCCGCGGGTCGTGATCGATCTTGGCGCTGGCACGGGTGCGGCGACGCCCTTGCTCAAGACCATGTACCCGCTGGCGCTGATCTCTGCCGTCGACATCTCGCCCGCCATGCTGCGCCGGGCCGCGGCGCGCATCGGCTGGCTCGACCGACACCTGCCGTGGCGGCGGCGCCGCTACGCCTGCGTCGCAGCCGACGCAGGGCAGCTACCCTTCGCCGACGGCAGCGTCGAGCTGATCTTCAGCAGCCTGATGCTCCAGTGGTGCGACGAGCTCGACGCGACACTCGCTGAAATCCGCCGGGTTCTCTCGCCAAACGGCGTGTTCCTCTTCAGCAGTTTCGGACCGACCACGCTGCACGAGTTGCGCAGCGCCTGGTCTGCCGTTGACCAGCATCCGCATGTCAATGAATTCGTCGATGTCCATGATCTTGGCGCAGCGCTCGGCAGGGCGGGTTTCGTCGAACCGGTGCTCGACGTCGATCGACTCACCAGTCGTTACACCGACGTGAACGCGCTGTTGCGCAGCCTCAAGGCAATCGGCGCGCGCAACGCGCTTGATCAAAGAAATCGCGGACTGACCGGCAAAGCTGCCTACGCTGCGATGTGCCGCGCCTATGCCGCGCTGGTCGGTAGCGCAACGGACATCCCGGCTACCTGGGAAGTGGTGTATGCCTGCTGCTTCGGCTCTTCGGCGAGGGCGCAGCGAACGATCACCTCGGCCGGCACGGTCGCCGGGCAAGCCGGCGAGGTGCTCGTGCCGATCGACAGGCTGCGCAAGCGATGAGCACGACCGTCATCAACGCAGCAAGCACCGGCGCACGGGGCATCTTCGTCACCGGTACCGATACCGAAATCGGCAAGACTTGGGTGTCGACCGCGTTGGTCGCCGAGCTCAGGCGCCGTGGCCGGCGGGTCGGGGTCATGAAACCTGTCGCCTCGGGCGCGGTGCAGACCGCTGCGGGGCTGCGCAACGATGATGCACTGGCGCTGATGGCGGCGGCGGCCGGCGAGCCGGCACGCTATCCGGGTAGCTACGCCGAGGTGAACCCCTACTGCTTCGCGCCACCCATCTCGCCGCATCTCGCTGCTGCCGAAGCGGGCGTGAGCATCGAGCTCGAGCGGCTGGGCGAATTGGCCCTCGCGGCAACACCACACTTTGACTGCCAGGTGGTCGAGGGCGCCGGCGGTTGGCGGGCACCCCTTGGACCCACGAGCTCCATGGCCGACCTCGCACAGCACCTTGGCCTGCCCGTACTGCTGGTCGTCGGCCTGCGACTCGGTTGCCTGAACCATGCGGTCCTCTCGGCGGAGGCGATCCGGCGAACGGGTCTGCCACTCGCCGGCTGGGTGGCCAATTCGATCGATCCGGCCATGAGTCGCCGCGAAGACAACCTCGCTACCCTCGGCGAGTTGCTGGGCGCCCCACCGCTCGCGGTATTCCCCTTCGGCGACGATGCAGCGGCCCGACGGGCGGCGGCAGAGCTCGTCCTCGACCGCTTGGCGGCCGTTGGATTTCCCTTCGGTTCTATGAGATAAGTGTTTGTCTTGATTGAGTTTTCAGGACGCGACTAGGATCGCGTACTCTGCGCAAAAACCCCTCCCATGACCGACGGCCCGACCCGCATCGAGATTCGCCCCAACTGCTCGCTCAGCCCGCGGGGAGCGCGTCTTTTCATGCTGAGTGTGGTCGTGGCCTCGCTCTCGATCGCGCTGCCGATTTCGCTGCTCGGGTTCTGGTTGGTGTTGCCGTTCGCCGGCCTCGAGATCGCGCTCGTGGCCTGGGCGCTGCGCACCAGCATGGCGCGGCGCTTCGAGTGGCAAACCATCATCATTTCAGAGCAGACGGTCGCCATCGAGGACGTGGCACCGCAGCAATCTCGGTGCGTCGAGTTCCCGCGACATTGGGCGCAAGTTAGAATCCGCGCCGGGGGTTCGCCGCTGCATCCGAGTCGACTGACGGTCGAATCGCATGGCCGTCGACACGAGATAGGACGTTTCCTCAACGAGCAGGAACGTCGCAGTCTCGCAGTGCGACTGCGCAGCCTGATCGGCCGCGTCGACGAATCCCCGCCGTTGCCTGCACGAGGTGGCCCCGCCTGATCGGCGCGACCTCCGCCGGCGGCGATCGTTTCCGCCCACATATTCGAGTATCCGGACAGACCATGAGCAAAACACTCCGCACCGCCCTGACCACCGCCATCGCGACTCTGGGCGGCTTAGCGCCGCTCGTCGCTCGCGCCGAATGGGGCAACCTCAACATGCCGGTCGGGGTCACCGAACTGTCCAAAGAAATCTATTCTTTGCACATGACCATCTTCTGGTGGTGCGTGGCGATCGGTGTGTTCGTGTTCGGCTGGATGATCTGGTCGCTGGTGGCCTTCCGCAAATCGCAAGGCGCGAAGCCGGACACCACGATGTTGCACAGCACCAAAGCCGAAATCATCTGGACTCTCGTTCCCGTCGTGATTCTCGTGGTGATGGCGATTCCCGCCGCGCGCACGCTCATCGCCATCGAAGACACCCGCAACACCGAGATCAGCATCAAAGCCACGGGCTATCAGTGGAAATGGCAGTACGAATATTTGGGCGAGAACGTGAATTTCTTCTCCCAACTTGATCGGGCGAGCGACGAGGCCCGTCAGCTGCAGTCGGGCGTCGACCCCAACTCGGTTCCCGATTACCTGCTCAACGTCGATAACCCGCTCGTCGTCCCCGAAGACACCAAGGTGCGCATGCTGCTCACCGCGCAAGATGTCATCCATGCCTGGTGGGTGCCGGCCTTCGGCATGAAGAAAGACGCCATCCCGGGCAACGTCAACGAATTGTGGTTCAAGGTCGACAAGGGCAAGACCGGCATCTATCGCGGCCAGTGCGCCGAACTCTGCGGTCGTGACCACGGCTTCATGCCCGTGGTCGTTAAGGTCGTGACCAAGGAAGAATACAAGGCGTGGCTGGCCGAACAGAAGGCCGCAGCCAACCCGTCGGCAGCGCCGACGTCGGTCGACGACGAAGCAGCACCGACCGTGGCGGCACTGGCTGCCGCACCGCAGGGCTGACACGCACCGCGACCCCACCCACCAAAGAATTAATCGTTCAAAGATTCCGTACCAGAGAGCACGCAAGTCATGGCCAACTCAGCAACCCACGAACACGCGCACGACGATCACGATCACAAGCCGCATGGCCTGAAGCGCTGGCTCTATGCCACCAACCACAAGGACATCGGCACGATGTACCTGGTGTTCGCCTGCGTGCTGTTCTTCCTGGGCGGTGCGATGGCGCTCGTCATTCGTGCCGAGCTCTTCCAGCCGGGTCTGCAGTTCGTCGACCCAGGCTTCTTCAACTCCATGACCACCATGCACGCGCTGCTCATGATCTTCGGCGCGGTCATGCCAGCGTGGACGGGTCTTGCCAACTGGATGGTGCCGATGCAGGTCGGCGCACCCGACATGGCGCTGCCGCGCCTCAACAATTTCAGCTTCTGGCTGCTGCCCTTCGCCTTCACGCTGCTGCTGCTGACGCTGTTCGTGCCGGGCGGCGCGCCGGCGGGCGGCTGGACGCTCTATCCGCCGCTGTCGCTGCAGGCAGGTGACAGCTTCCCGCTGACCATCTTCGCGATCCACCTCATGGGTATCTCGTCGATTCTCGGCGCCATCAACGTGGTGGTCACCATCCTCAACATGCGCGCTCCGGGGATGGGTCTGCTCAACATGCCGCTCTTCTGCTGGACTTGGCTGATCACGGCCTATCTGCTGATCGCGGTGATGCCGGTGCTCGCCGGCGCCGTGACCATGCTGCTCACCGATCATTTCTTCGGTACGGCGTTCTTCACCGCAGCGGGCGGCGGCGACCCGGTGATGTTCCAGCACATCTTCTGGTTCTTCGGTCACCCCGAGGTCTACATCCTCATCCTGCCGGCCTTCGGCGTGATTTCTGAGATCATCCCGACCTTCTCGCGCAAGCCGCTGTTCGGCTACGAGTCGATGGTGTTCGCCACGGCGTCCATCGCCTTCCTCTCGTTCATCGTCTGGGCGCACCACATGTTCACGGTGGGCATGCCGCTCGCCGGGCAACTCTTCTTCATGCTCTCGACCATGCTGATCGCCGTGCCCACCGGCGTGAAGGTTTTCAACTGGTGCGCGACCATGTGGAAGGGCTCGATCAGCTTCGAAACGCCGATGCTGTTCGCCATTGCCTTCCTGTTCCTGTTCACCATCGGCGGTTTCTCAGGTCTGATGCTCGCCATCGTCCCGGCGGACTTCCAGTACCACGACAGCTATTTCGTCGTGGCGCACTTCCATTACGTGCTGGTGCCGGGCGCCGTGTTCGCCATCATGGCGGGCGTGTACTACTGGCTGCCCAAGTGGTCGGGCCGCATGTACAACGAGCGGGTCGGCAAGCTTCACTTCTGGCTGTCGACCATCGGCGTGAACGTACTGTTCTTCCCGCAGCACTTCCTCGGCCTCGCCGGCATGCCGCGCCGCATTCCCGACTACTCCACCCAGTTCGCCGACTGGAACATGGTGTCGTCGGTGGGCGCCTTCATCTTCGGCTTCTCGCAGCTGCTGTTCGTCTACGTCGTCTGGAACGCCGTGCGTTCGGGTGAGAAGGCAGCGGACCTTCCGTGGGAAGGCGCGCGCGGTCTCGAGTGGGAATTGCCGACGCCGGCCCCGTATCACAGCTGGGAGACCCCGCCCTCAGAGGCCGTGATCGCCAAGGGCTCGATGCACTGACGCCGTGCATCCCCACGATCCACACGAGGCATGCAGAACGTGACGCCGCAACCTGAAGACACCGAACGAGCACGCCGCGTGAAGCGCTCGGCGATCCTGCTCGGTCTCGTGGCGGTGGCGTTCTATGTCGCTTTCATCGCCATGTCGGTACTCGGTTTCCGACAATGAGCGAGATGCCAGACAAAGAGCCGACGTCGACGGAGTTGCGCGGTCGCGAGAACCGTCGGCTGACGCTGCGCCTGCTCGGCTTTGCCGCGGGTGCGTTTGCCTTCGGCTTTGCCCTCGTGCCGCTCTACGATGTGCTCTGCGACATCACGGGGGTCGGCAATCCCAAAGATTTGCTGCGTGCCTCGAAGGTGGAGAACGTGCAGCACGACGAGTCGCGCCTCGTGACCGTCGAGTTCGTTGCCGATCTGCCTAGCGTCGGCAGCTGGGAATTCCGCCCGGTAGTCGCCGAAATGAAGGTGCACCCCGGACGGCTGTACGAGGTCGACTACGTCGCGCAAAACCTGACCGGCCGCGACACGGTCGCCCAGGCGATCCCCAACGTGGCGCCCGGCAAGGCCACGGCCTACTTTCGCAAGACGGAATGCTTCTGCTTCACGCCGCAGCATTTCGCCAAGGACGAGCAGCGCATCATGCCGGTGCGCTTTGTGGTCGATCCGAATCTGCCGCGCAGTCTCGACCGGATCACCCTCTCTTACGTGTTTTACGACAACTCGACGCGGGTCGCCGCGCTGAACTAGGAAAAAGACCATGGCCAATGCCCACGCCCAGGACAATCACGACAAATATTACGTGCCACACGAGAGCGCCTGGCCGATCTACGGATCGGCAACGTTGTTCGTGTTCATGATCGGGCTCTGTGGCTGGCTTAACGAGTGGTACGGGCCGTGGATCTTCAGCCTCGGCGTTCTCATGCTGATCGGCTTGTTCGTCGGCTGGTTCGCGGTCGTCATCGATGAACACCAGAAGGGCATGTACAACCTGCAGGTCGACAAGTCCTTCCGCATGGGGATGATGTGGTTCATCTTCTCCGAAGTGATGTTCTTCGCGGCTTTCTTTGGCGCACTGTTCTACGCGCGCGAACTGTCGGTCCCATGGATCGGCGGCGAGGGCGTGAAGATCTTCAACAAGCTGCTGCTGTGGCAAGATTTCAGTCCGGCCTGGCCAACCAATGGCCCGGCGACCCTGGGGCCCCGCGATGACGGCAGCTTCGAGACCATCCCGGCTTTCGGTCTGCCGGCGATCAACACTGCAATCTTGCTGCTGTCGGGCGTCACGCTCACCATCGCTCACCACGCCCTCAAGGAAGACAATCGTCGCATCCTCAACATTTATCTCGCGGCGACTTTCCTGCTCGGCTTTCTCTTTCTCGGTCTGCAAGCCTGGGAATACGCGCACGCGTACAACGATCTCGGACTGCAGCTCTCCACGGGAATCTACGGTTCCACGTTCTTCATGCTGACGGGCTTCCACGGTCTGCATGTGACGCTCGGCGCGATCATGCTGCTCGTGATCTGGTTCCGCACCATGAAGGGCCACTTCACGCCGCAACGTCACTTCGGTTTCGAGGCGGTTGCGTGGTACTGGCACTTCGTCGACGTGGTCTGGCTCGGCTTGTTCGTGTTCGTCTACTGGATCTGACGAGTCACGTCAGGGGCGACGCGGCAGCTTCAGTGCACGCGGCGCAGCAACGGGCCGGGCAACCGGCCCGTTTGCGTTTAACGACCGATACCGTGCGGTGTAATCAAGCCGACTGCCCAAGCGATCATCAGCATGAGGAAGAGCGCCACCGACAAGGCGACGCGCACGGTCAGTGCCCGCACCATTTTCTTGGAGTCACCCTTGTCGGTCATAAGGTGAAAGAGTGCCGAGCCCAAGCTGAAAAGGATGCCGAGCATCACGATACCGACCAGAAACCGGAAGAGTTCCATAGCGGGTATTATAGGCCCCGTGCCACTCCGAATTACCGTCGGCCGCAGGGTTTTCGCCCCGTCATGGCTGATGACGGGAATCACGGTGGTCCTGCTCGTGCTCTTCGTGAGTCTTGGCCGTTGGCAGTGGGGTCGCGCCGAGTTCAAGCAGCAGCTGGTGACGGAATTCACGCGCAACGCCGAGCGCGTGATCGCGTTCGACGCCGGCGCCGCGACGGTGTTGCCGCGTTACGCACGAGTCGAGGTCGCAGGTACGTGGGACGAGTCACGCCAGTTCCTGCTCGATAACCGCACCCGCGATGGTCGAGCCGGTTACGAGGTGCTGACGCCACTGCGGCTGGCCGAGGGTCGGTGGTTACTGGTGAATCGGGGCTGGGTACCGTTCACGGGCTATCGCGAGCAGTTGCCCGATGTATCGATCGAGGGGGCTTCGCGCGACGATGCAACGCCTCGCGAGGTTCGGCTGCGGGGCATGATGGATGACCTGCCGAGTGCAGGACTCTCCGGCGGTCGGGCAGCGCCCGCGCTTGAGGGTAGCTGGCCGCGAGTCACCGCCTTTCCGCAACAGCGGGAACTCGCCGCGGCGCTCGGGGTCGACTCGACACGCCTCGAGTCGCGCGTGTTGCTGCTCGATGAAGCCGAGCCCGCGGGTTATGTGCGCGGCTGGCTGCCGTTTGCCAGGGGGCCAGAGCAGAACTGGTCTTACGCGATCCAGTGGTGGAGCTTCGCGGTGCTTCTGCTGGTGTTGTACGTGGTACTGAATCTCAGAAAAAGGGACGCTGAATGAACGCCGAAGCAAGCAAGCCGGGCTCGCAAGTCGCCGGTCGCGGTGCACTGATCGGACTCGCCGCCTTGTTTTTCGTGCCGCTGATCGGCGCGTTCTGGCTGTACTACGCGGGGGGCTGGCGTCCTGCAGGCAGCACCAATCACGGCGAACTCATCACGCCCGCACGTCCTTTGCTCGACACCGCACTTGCCGATCTTGCGCTCGCCAATATCGATGGGTCCGCGGTGCGCGCCGATCTGTTCGACGGCAAGTGGACGCTGGTCTACATCGGTGATGGCGCCTGCGACGAACCCTGCCGGAATGCGCTCTGGACCATCCGCCAGACGCGGCTGCTGCTTGCCGAGGACATGAGCCGCGTGCAGCGCGTGTTCATCGCCGACAACAATTGTTGCGATCAAGCCTTTCTCGAGCGCGAGCATCCGGGCCTCGAAACCGTGGTGGCCACCGAGGCGGCGGCGAGCGCGTGGCTTGCGCGATTTCCGCGCGACGACGCTCGCCAGTTCGTCTATGTAGTCGATCCGCTCGGCAATCTCATGATGCGCTTCGACATCGCCCAAAACCCCAGGGGCTTGCTCGACGATCTCAACAAGCTGCTCAAGCTCTCCCACATCGGTTGACGTCCATGCCTTCAATGAAATCGATTCCCTCCGGCGCGGTGACGATCCGTCGTCTCTCGTTGATCGGCATGCTGCTCTGTCTCGTGGTGGTGGTACTCGGCGCGTGGGTCCGGCTCACCGACGCCGGTCTCGGCTGCCCGGACTGGCCGGGTT
>JBILGD010000111.1:0-8388 GCA_044351225.1 Steroidobacteraceae bacterium | reverse complement strand
GCGCTGCTCTTCGTGGCGCTCGCGCTGTCGATGTTCGGCCTCTTTACGCTGCAACTGCCGGCGGCACTGCAGACCCGTCTGACCGAAGCGAGCAATCGCCAGCGAGCTGGCACATTCGGCGGCGTCGCGGTGATGGGGGCGCTCTCGGCGCTGATCGTCACCGCCTGTGTGGCACCACCGCTCTTTGCAGCACTCGCGGTGATCGCGCAGACCGGCGATGTGGTGCGCGGCGGCAGTGCACTCTTCGCCATGTCGCTCGGCATGGGTGCGCCATTACTCGTGATCGGCACCTCGGCGGGCCGCCTGCTGCCAAAGGCTGGCGCGTGGATGGAGACAGTCAAGAAATTCTTTGGCGTGCTGATGCTGGGCGTCGCCGCATGGATGCTCGCGCGGCTCGTCGAAGATCGTTGGGCGCTGCTGCTCTGGGCGGTACCAGCACTGATCGGCGCCGTGTTGCTGTGGCGCGAATTGCAAGCGAAGTCGCCCCTCGGATGGCTTGCCCGCGGCGCCGGCGCCCTGCTCGGTCTGTGGGGACTCGCGCTGATCGCAGGTGCGGTACTCGGCGGCCGCGATCCGCTCGCGCCGATCCCGCAATTTGCCGGGCCCGAGCGCACGCTCGAGTTCAAGCTCATCAAGACCGTCGACGACCTCGATCGCGAGATCGCTGCTGCTGCTGCAGCCGGACGCCCAGCCATGCTCGATTTCTATGCCGACTGGTGTGTCTCCTGCAAAGAAATGGAGCGCTACACATTTACCGATGAAGCGGTGCAGAGTGCGCTCGCCAACGCCGTGCTGCTCAAGGCGGACGTCACCGCCAACGACGAAGCCGATCAAGCCTTGCTGCAGCGCTTCCAGATCTTTGGCCCACCGACCATCGCCTTCTGGGGCGCAGACGGTAGCGAACGGGCCGCGTATCGGGTGGTCGGTTTCATGAAAGCCGACGAATTCGCCAAAGTTGCCACGCTCGCCACCGGAGCCAATCCGTGAAGAAGTCCATCCTGATCACCGTCAGCGTCGCCGTGCTCGCCGGAGGCATCGCTTTCATCGCCATTCGCAGCTTTCTTGCCCCCAAGGCACCGGCAGCCCCAACCACCGAGATCGCCCCGCTGCCGGGCGCTCCCTCGGCCGATGCCGCCGAGGGACAGGCGGCGTCGATCGCCCGCGCGATCCCCGAGGTACTGCCCGACTTCACGCTCGCCACGCTCGAGGGCCCGCCGCGCGCGCTCTCGAGCTTCCAGCAACCCTCGCTGATCGTGAACTTCTGGGCGACCTGGTGCGCGCCCTGTCGGCGCGAGATTCCGCTGCTGCGTCAGCTGCGTGCTGAACGCGGGGCGCGCGGTGTCGAGGTCGTCGGCGTGGCGGTCGATTTCCGCGAGGACGTGATCAAGTACGCGAACGACATCGGACTCGACTATCCGCTGCTTATCGGCGAGGAGGACGGCGTCGCAGCCGCCGACCTGTTCGGTGTCAGCACGGCCTTCCCCTTCACCATCTTTGCGGATGGCGAGCGGCGCATCGTCGCCGTGAAGATCGGTGAACTGCATGCGGATGAGGCAGCCTTCATTCTCGATCACGTCGAGAAGATCAACGCCGGCACCCTCGCCGTCGACAGTGCTCGGACGGTGATTCGCGATGAGATCAAACGGCTCGACTCCCTAAGAGCAGCGAAGCCTGCCGCCTGACCGACCCGACTCTGACCTGCCGAATCAATGACTTGACGGCAATCTGCCGACAAATTCAGCGAACGTACGTCAAATCGGGTACATTTTCCGGCCCCGCAACCAGCCATCCGGCGGCGGACCGACTCGGGAGGGTTCATGGACATTCGCAAGGTCAAGAAACTGATCGAACTGCTCGAAGAGTCCGGCATCGCCGAGATCGAGATCAAGGAAGGCGAGGAGTCGGTGCGCATCAGCCGTATGGCAAGCGGCGCGACCCAGGGGATCCCGATGTATGCGGGGCCGTCCTACGCCCCGCCGCCGATGCCCGCACCGGTCGCGGCCGCCTTGGCCGCCGCACCGATCGCTGCACCGACAGCAAGCCCGCCGCCCTCGGTCGATCACATGGTGCAGGCACCCATGGTCGGCACGTACTACTCCGCACCGGCGCCCGGCGCCAAGCCGTTTGTGCAGATCGGCGATGAGGTCAAGGTCGGCCAAGTGCTGTGCATCATCGAAGCGATGAAGATGATGAACCAGATCGAAAGCGACCGAGCCGGCAAAGTCACCTCCGTGCTCGTGCAGAACGGCGATCCGGTCGAGTTCGGCCAACCGCTGTTCGCGATCCAGTGACCGGCGCCTGATCGGCCTGTGCGCATGATCGACAAGGTCATCATTGCCAACCGCGGCGAGATCGCACTGCGCGTGTTGCGTGCCTGTCGCGAACTTGGCATCAAGACCGTCGCCGTCCATTCGACCGCAGATGCCAACCTCAAGCATGTGCTGCTGGCCGATGAGTCGGTGTGCATCGGGCCGCCGGCCTCGGCCAAAAGTTATCTGAACATGCCCTCGATCATTGCCGCGGCGGAGCTGACCGACGCGGCGGCGATCCATCCGGGTTACGGATTTCTCTCCGAGAACGCCGACTTCGCGGAACGCGTCGAGCAGAGCGGCTTCATTTTCGTCGGCCCGAGAGCCGAGACCATCCGCATGATGGGTGACAAGGTCTCGGCCATCAAGGTGATGAAGCAGCACGGTGTGCCCTGTGTACCGGGCTCCGGAGAGCCACTCGGTCTCGACAACGACGAAAATCTGCGCATTGCCAAAGAAATCGGCTATCCGGTCATCATCAAGGCCTCGGGTGGCGGCGGCGGCCGCGGCATGCGCGTGGTGCACAATCCCGCTGCGCTCGTCCACTCCATCAACGTGACCCGCTCCGAGGCGCTCGCCGCCTTCGGCAACGATCAGGTCTACATGGAGAAATTTCTCGAGAAGCCACGGCATATCGAGTTTCAGGTGCTGGCCGATCACCACGGCAACGTCATTCACCTGGGCGAGCGCGATTGTTCAATGCAGCGCCGTCACCAGAAGGTGATCGAAGAAGCGCCCGCCCCCGGCATCAGCGCAGCGCAACGCGAAAAAATGGGCGCACGCGTGGTCGAAGCCTGTCGCGCGGTCGGCTATCGCAGCGCAGGCACGCTTGAATTTCTTTATCAGGACGGCGAGTTCTATTTCATTGAAATGAACACGCGCATCCAGGTCGAGCACCCGGTCACCGAGCTCATCACCGGCATCGATCTCGTCAAGGCGCAGCTCATGATCGCCTCCGGAGAGCCACTGTCCTGGAAGCAGTCGGACATCGTGCTGCGCGGCCATGCGCTCGAGTGCCGCATCAATGCCGAAGATGCCAAGACCTTCATGCCCTCGCCGGGTCCAGTGCGGCTCTGGCACGCACCCGGCGGTCCGGGCATTCGAGTCGACAGCCACCTGTACTCGGGCTATGCGGTGCCGCCGCACTACGATTCGCTGATTGCCAAGCTCATCTCTTATGGCGAGTCGCGTGATACCGCGATCGTGCGCATGCGCAATGCGCTCGCCGAGATGGTGGTCGAGGGCATCAAGACCAATGCGGCCCTGCATCAGGAAATCCTCGCGCATGCGGCCTTCCAGCAGGGCGGACTCGACATCCACTACCTCGAGCGTCGTCTCGGCCTCAAATAATCAGCCGCTCTAGCCGACCCCGGATCGACCCGCGGGTCGACAGGACTCCACAGCGCCGCACCATGGGTCAACTCTCGATCAGCCTGGATCTCGACGGTCGCGATGCCGACGCGGTCGAGGACGCCTGCTTCGCCGCCGGCGCCGTGTCCGTGGTGCTCACCGATCAGCGCGACGATGCGATCCTCGAACCCAAACCGGGCGAAATTCGTCTCTGGCCGGCGACCCGACTGCAAGCCATCTTTCCTGCCGAGCTCGCCAGCACCGAGTCGCTCGTGCAACTGGCGATCGTCATCGGCTGTCGGCTCGATGAGCTGACCGTGGCAAATGTTCCGGAGAAAGTCTGGGAGCGCGAATGGCTCAAGGATTTCATGCCGATGCGATTCGGCGACGCGCTCTGGATCTGCCCGTCGCACGCCGAGGTCACCGCAGCCGTTGCAGTCGTGCTCAAGCTCGACCCCGGCCTCGCCTTCGGTACGGGCACCCATCCAACCACGCGCCTCTGCCTCGAATTCATTGATAGCGCACCGCGTCGCGGCGGGCTGGTCGTCGATTATGGCTGCGGCTCCGGCGTCCTCGCGCTTGCTGCACTCGCCTGCGACCCGGCGGCACGCGCACTCGTGCATGACATCGATCCGCAAGCGCTGCTCGCCACGCGCGACAATGCCGAAGCCAACGATCTTGACGCGCGCATCGAATATTTTGACAATCCCGAGCATCTTCTCGCCCGTACACGCCCGCAAGGGGCCGAGCTCGTGCTCGCCAACATTCTCTCCGGGCCCCTCTGCGAACTCGCGCCCCGACTCTGCGCCTGCCTCGCACCAGGCGGAACGCTGGTACTCGCAGGCTTGCTGAGCGAGCAGGCAGAGGAAGTGATGACAGCCTATGCCTCGCGTCTGCCGCTCTCGCGCTGGCGCGAACTAGACGGTTGGGTCTGCCTGGTCGGTCAGAAGACGGATCGTGCATCGTGACCGCGGCCTTCCAGATCGGTCGCTGGCAGATCACCGCGCCCGCGGTGCTCGCACCGATGGCGGGCGTCACTGATCGCCCCTTCCGCATCCTCGCAAGAGAGCAGGGTGCGGCGCTCGCCGCCTCCGAGATGATCACCTCGGATACGCGCCTCTGGAACTCTCGAAAATCGCGTCAACGAATGAACCATGAGGGCGAACCCGAGCCGCGCGTCGTGCAGCTCGCGGGAGCAGAACCCGAGGCGCTCGCCGAGGCAGCGCGGCGCAATGTTGACCTTGGTGCGCAGATCATCGACATCAACATGGGTTGCCCTGCCAAAAAAGTCTGCAATCGGCTGTGCGGATCGGCACTGCTGCAGGACGAGACTCTGGTCGGCCGTATCCTGGAAACCGTGGTCGCCGCCGTTATCGCCACCGGCAGCGGTGTGCCGGTAACGCTGAAAACCCGCACGGGTTGGGATCGCGCACACCGTAACGGCGTCCGCGTGGCAAAGATCGCCGAACAAAGCGGTATCGCAGCGCTCGCCATCCACGGACGAACGCGAGCGGATTTCTATGAGGGCGAGGCGGAATACGAGACGATCCGGGCGATCCGCGAGACCGTGTCGATTCCGGTGCTGGCCAATGGAGACATCACGAGTCCGCAGAAGGCAAAAGATGTGCTCGGCTCGACCGGCACGGCGGGCGTGATGATCGGCCGTGCCGCCCACGGAGCGCCGTGGATTTTTCGCGACATCAATGGACTGCTCACCGCGGGCAGCCTGCCGGCGCCACTCTCGCGCGCCGCACGGCGTGATATAGTTCTCGCGCATTTGCAGGCCATTTACGCCTTTCACGGCGAAGATTCCGGACTGCGAATCGCACGCAAACATCTTGGCTGGTACGCAAGGCTGCTCGACGACGCTCCCGCTGCGCGCGCTCGTCTGATGGCCGCGGCGTCGACGTCCCTGCAGTTCGCGTGTGCCGGCGAATTGTTTGGAACCTGGGCCGACCTTTGCCCGGGCTGACCTCAAAGAATGAAGGGGCGGGACATGGCGGTTGAAGAAACCTCGAAAGCGGAACTGCCGCTGCGCGAGCACGCCGAGCGCGCCCTCGAAGACTATCTCGCCCATCTCGACGGTCACCAGCCCGCCAATCTTTACGCGCTCGTGATGCGCGAAATCGAAGAGCCCCTGCTGCGCGTCGTGCTGCGTCATGCCGGGGGCAATCAGTCGCGCGCCGCCGAAATCCTCGGCATCAACCGCGCGACACTGCGTCGCAAACTGCGCGAATTCGGTCTTACAGCGGAGTAATCTTCATGCCGGTTGTCCTGCGTCGTGCGCTTATTTCGGTATCGGACAAGACAGGGGTCATCGAACTCGCTCAAGCGCTCGCCAAACGCGGCGTCGAGCTGCTCTCCACCGGCGGTACCGCACGCCTGCTCGCCGAGCAGGGCATCACCGTCAAGGAAGTCTCGCAACACACCGGCTTTCCCGAGATCATGGACGGCCGTGTTAAGACACTGCATCCCAAAATTCACGGCGGCCTGCTCGGTCGTCGTGGCGTCGACGAAAGCGTGATGACACTGCACGGCATCGAGCGCATCGATCTGCTCGTGGTCAATCTCTATCCCTTCGCCGAAACGGTTGCCCGGCCCGCCTGCACCTACTCCGAGGCCATCGAGAACATCGATATCGGTGGTCCCGCCATGGTGCGCGCAGCCTCCAAGAATCATGACGCGGTGGCCGTGCTGGTCGACCCCAATGATTACGCCGCGCTCCTGACGGAACTCGACGCGCACGAAGGCGCGACCACGCCGGCGTTGCGCGCCTGGCTCGCCGCCAAGGCTTTTGCACACACGGCGCGCTACGACACGATGGTGGCCAACTATCTGCAGGCCAAAAACCCCGCGCCGGGTTCCGACTACCCTCAGGCGCTGCCACTGGTATTCGAAAAAGTGCAGGACCTACGCTACGGCGAAAACCCGCATCAGAGCGCGGCGTTCTACCGCGATGTCACGCCGCGCGGCCCCTCGATCGCGAGCGCGCGCATGCTGCAAGGCAAGGAACTCTCCTTCAACAATATCGCCGACGCCGACACCGCGATCGAATGCGTGCGGCAGTTCTCGACGCCTGCCTGCGTGATCGTCAAGCATGCCAATCCCTGTGGCGTCGCCACCGCCGCTGACGTGCTGGCGGCTTACGAAGCCGCCTACCGCACCGACCCGACGTCGGCCTTTGGCGGCATCATCGCGCTCAACCGACCACTCGATGCAGCGCTGGCCAAAACCATCCTCGCCCGTCAGTTCGTCGAAGTGCTCGCTGCACCTCGCGTGTTACCCGATGCGCTCGCCGTGCTCGCGACCAAACCCAACGTACGCGTACTCGAGCTCGGCGATCTGCCGGCCGATCACGGCGCCGAACTCGAATTCCGCAGCGTATCGGGGGGTCTGCTCGCACAGTCGCGCGATCTCGGCATGGTGCGTCGCGAAGATCTCAAGATCGTCACCGCCCGCAAGCCGAGCGACGCCGAGCTCGACGATCTGCTCTTTGCCTGGCAGGTCTGCAAGTTCGTCAAATCCAATGCCATCGTCTATGCGCGCGACCGGGCGACCCTCGGCGTCGGTGCCGGCCAAATGAGCCGCGTGTATTCGAGCCGAGTTGCCGCCATGAAAGCGGCTGACGAGAAGCTCGAGGTGCGTGGCTCGGTAATGGCCTCCGACGCCTTCTTTCCGTTTCGTGATGGTCTCGACGTGGCAGCCGAATATGGCATCGCCGCAGTGATTCAGCCCGGCGGCAGTCTGCGCGATGCCGAAGTCATCGCGGCCGCCAATGAACACAGCATGGCCATGGTGTTTACCGGCATGCGGCACTTTCGTCACTGATGTCTTCACCGATGATCAAGGTCCTCATCGTGGGCAGCGGCGGGCGCGAGCACGCGCTCGCCTGGAAGTGCGCCCAATCGCCGCGCGTCAGCGAAGTGATGGTTGCCCCGGGCAACGCCGGCACGGCTCTCGAACCCCGCGTGCGCAATGTGGCCGTCAAAGCCGAAGACGTCGACGGACTCGTCACCCTCGCCCGTAACGAAAAGGTCGATCTGACCATCATCGGCCCCGAGGCACCGCTCGTGCTTGGCGTCGTCGATGCCTTCGAAGCGGCCGGCCTGCGCTGCTTCGGTCCACGCAAGTCGCCCGCCCAGCTCGAGGGCTCCAAGGCGTTCACCAAAGAATTCCTCCGTCGACACGGCATCCCGACCGCCGCCTACGCCACCTTCACCCGCGAAAACTTTGATGTCGACTGGGTGCGTCGTCAGCGTACGCCCATTGTTGTCAAGGCGAGCGGACTTGCCGCCGGCAAGGGCGTGCTGATCGTCGATACCGCCGATGAAGCGATCGAGGCGGCTCGCGCCATGTTCGAGGGTCAATTTGGCGGTGCTGGTGCCGAGGTGGTGATCGAAGAATTCCTGCCGGGCGAAGAAGCAAGCTTCATCGTCATGGCCGACGGCGAGCACGTGCTGCCGTTCGCCACTTCGCAGGATCACAAACGCATCGGTGACGGTGACACCGGCCCGAACACCGGCGGCATGGGCGCCTACTCACCCGCGCCCGTGGTCACGCCCGCGATGCACGAACGCATCATGCGCGAAGTCATTCATCCAACCATCCGCGGTCTTGCCGCCGATGGCATGCCGTACACCGGCTTTCTCTACGCGGGCATCATGATCGCACCGGACGGCACGCCGAACGTGCTCGAGTTCAATTGTCGTTTTGGCGACCCGGAAACCCA
>JBILGD010000110.1:0-8400 GCA_044351225.1 Steroidobacteraceae bacterium | reverse complement strand
GCTCTTGAAGAGCCGCATCTCGTGCAGGACGTGCTCGAGCGCGACCATCTCGTGCGGCGCATGACGACCGTGTTTCGCTTGGGCGCGCAAGCCGTTCACCCAGCCGACGACGCGCTGGTCAAACTCACGATTGACACCCACGGTGTAGAAAATCTTCGCCCGACCCTCCATCAGTCCGGGCAGGATCTCGTCGATATCGCCGATCGGAAAGGCGTCGTCAGCGCCGTAGTCTCGCCGCGCGCCCGCCGGTCCCGCACGCCGACCGTCCCAGGTCTCGCGCTGCGGATCACGCTCGCGCAAGAACAGCAGATATTCGCCTTGCGGCCGACCCGGCACCAACACCGTCACCGCCTCGGGCTCGGGAAAGCCCGTGAGGTAGTGAAAATTGCTGTCTTGTCGGTAGGCGTGCTCGACGTCGTTGTTGCGCCACTGCACGGGCGCTGCGGGAACGATGGCGATCGCATCGCGACCCATCGACTTCATCAACTGCCGGCGGCGCCGCGCAAATTCGTCACGACCGATGGGCGATGGCGCCGATGCCACAGGCGTGGTGGTCACAGACTTGGGTTTAATGGAGCGCAATGGGCCTGCCGTCCTCATCGTCTTCGCCGGCAACGGCTTCGCGGAAATCTGCCAACTCGTCATGCAGCAACTGCACGCCGATCCGCACGAACTCGACCAGTTCTGCGTAGGCGTTTTCGTTGTTATCCGCCGACTCCGCCTGATCGACACCGATCTGTGTCAGCGTGGTCAGATCACGCACAATTTCTGCGACCTCCGGCGGCAAACGCTCGATGTCGGGAATCGGGTTAGAGCCGAGTCCGTAAAGGAAGCCCTGACACCACTGTCCAAGCGCTGCAGCGCGCACGTCGACCGGCTCGTCGTCGCCCGGCAAAAGCAGTTGGAATTCGAGTTGTCCGGAGCGCAGTACATGCTGCGTCCACTCGAACACGGCGAGCATCGCCGTTTCAGCCGTGCCGGCGGCGCCATCCGGAAAGATCTCGCGCAGCCAGTCCTGCAGGGTCAGCCGATCGGTCGAGCAGAGCGCGCCTGCCAAGGTGCCGTGCGCCTCCGGCAGGTCGGTGAGCGCCCGTGACCCGGCCAGTTGCAACTCGATTTCGCGGTACTCAGGTTCCGACATGAGCGAATTATGCCAAAGACGGCCACTCTCCATTGATCCGCGCTTCGCGCGGCCTATAATTTTCCTCATGAACGACAAGGCCAGCGAGCGCAACGGACTCGATGCGGAGATCCGCCGCCTCGAGAAGCAGATCGACGAATTGCTCGGCACGCTCGGTGCGTTGCATGAAGAGAACCGCGCGCTGCGACAGCGCCAGGACAGCCTTTCCACCGAACGCGCCTCGCTCATGCAGCGCAACGAACAGGTACGCACACGAGTCGAGGCCATGATCGGCCGCCTCAAGACTCTGGAGAACGGCTCATGAGCAGCACCGAAAAAGACGCGGCACGCGTCAGCATCCGCATCCTCGAGAAGGAATATCTGGTCGCTTGCCCGCACGAAGAGCGCTCGGCGCTGCTCGATTCCGCGGAGTTTCTCAACGCCAAAATGCGCGAAATCCGCGACAGCGGCAAGGTCGTCGGCCTTGATCGCATCGCCGTCATGGCGGCACTCAACATCGCCAACGAGCTCCTGAAGGTGCAGGAAACCCACCGTCGCACCGACGGCGAAATCGGTGGTCGAGTGCGCGCCTTACGCGATCGCATCGACGGCGCGATCGCACGCGGCCGTCAACAAGAACTCTGAGCGCGACGCGAGACGCACTGCATCGCATGTTCAGTCCTGTGCCGCTGGTGTAGAGTGGCTCGGCGTCGCCTGCGGTGTTCGATAGTGGATCGGGTTACCTCTCGACCCTAAGTTGGAACGCCCAGGGGCATCAGGGCTTGCTGTCAGCACTGTGCATGTCCGCCTTCGAGCGGAAAGCCTTACCTGACGTAGTCCGCCCCACTTGTTGCTCTGTGTCGAGAGCAACGGTTCACACCGGCACAGGCGGGTGACGTCTCGAATTCTTCTCGGGGGAGTGGCCGTGAACGACCGTCGCGCACTGCGCAAGGCCCTGCGTGCAGCGCGCGCGGCCATTCCGCCGCGGCAACGTCGAGCTGCCGCCGCGCAGATCGCCCGCTGGATCGCCGGCACACATTGGCTGGTGCCAGATCGGCGCATCGGTCTCTACGCGGCACTCGGCGATGAGCTCGATACTGCACCGTTGCTCGAACTCATTAGTCGACGCCGTTGCCTGCCCTATTTTCCCCGGCTCGAAAGCCTGCGTGCGCGGCGCATGACCTTCTCGCCGATCGGCCCGCATCACCGCCGCAATCGTTACGGCATCGTCGAACCTGCCACGGCAGAACGCGAAACGGCCGCCTTCCTCGAGATCATCTTTCTGCCACTCGTGGGCTTTGACTCACAGGGCAATCGGCTCGGCATGGGTGCAGGTTTTTACGATCGTGCGCTCGCCTTTCGACGTCGACGTCGCCACTGGCGAGGCCCTCTGCTGGTCGGTCTCGCCTACGCTCATCAGGAAGTCGCAGCGATCAAAGCGGCGCCCACCGACGTCGCCCTCGATGCCGTAGTCACCGAGCAAGGCATAAGGTTTTTCCGCGGAGCGCAACCATGAACTACTGGCTGATGAAAACCGAACCCTCGACGTTCTCCATCGATGATCTCGCGCGAGCACCGAAACGCACCACCTGTTGGGATGGCGTACGCAACTTCCAGGTGCGCAACATGCTGCGTGACCAGTTCGCGGTCGGCGATCTTGCTTTCATGTACCACTCGAGTTGCGAGGTGCCGGGCATCGTCGGCGTGATGAAAGTCGTCAAGCGCGGCTATCCGGACTCGACCGCTTTCGATCCGCAGCATGACCATCACGATCCTGCATCGACGCCCGACAAGCCGCGCTGGTACATGGTCGATGTGCGTCTGGAACAGCGTTTTTCCCGAGTGATTTCGCTCGATGAGCTGCGCACGCACGCGGCGGGAAAACTGCGCGACCTGCAGATCCTCAAGCGCGGCAATCGTCTGTCGATCACACCTTTGAGCGAGTCGGAGTGGCGATTCATTTTGTCGCTGCAATAGGTGATGCGTGTTCGATCACCCGGCGTGAGCACCACGCGCGACAGTCGCGAGAGCATCGCGCGCAAGTTTTTGGAAGACCCCCTTGCTTGTTTTTTGCAATCGCGTGTATATACTCGACCTCGGACTAACCCGTAACTGGAGACATACCATGGCTAAGGCCAAGAAGAAGGCGAAAGCGAAAGCTAAGAAGAAAGCCGCCAAGAAGAAGTAAGGTTCCTCTGGAATCTTCGGCGGGTGAGACCAAAATCCCACCCGCCGTCTTCTGAAAAAACGTCGATGCCCGCGCAAGCGGGCATCTTCGTTTGTGGCTCCAGCAACGGTTTTTCGCGGAGAAATTGCAATGTCTGACGCCATCAACGGCAAGCTCGCAGCAGCGCGTGCAGCGCTGCAGTTCATCGAAGAAGAGATGATCGTCGGCATCGGCACGGGCTCCACCGTCAACCATTTGATCGACGAGATCGCATCGCGACGACTGCGGCTGCGCGGCGCGGTGTCGAGCTCCGAGGCATCGACGGCACGCCTGCGATCCGTCGGCATCGAAGTTCTCGATCTCAATCGGACCGGCGATCTCGAGCTCTATATCGACGGCGCGGACGAAACCGATGCGCATCGGCGCTTGATCAAGGGTGGTGGCGCAGCCCTCACGCGCGAGAAGATCGTGGCCGCTGCGTCGCGCCGCTTCGTCTGCATCGTCGACGAATCCAAGCAGGTGGATGTGCTCGGCAGGTTTCCGCTGCCGGTCGAAGTGATCCCGATGGCGCGCTCCTACGTCGCGCGGCAACTCGTGAAACTCGGCGGCCAACCGGTATGGCGCGAGAACGTGCTCACCGACAACGGTAACCAGATTCTCGATGTGCACGGCCTGCGCATTCTCGATCCACCGGCGCTCGAGGGCGCCATCAACGATATCGCAGGCGTGGTCACCGTCGGGTTGTTCGCGAAACGCACCGCCGATGTGGTACTCATCGGTGGCCCGGGTGGTGTTCGACGCCTCGGATAATTTCGCGATACGCCAGCCCGACAGGACCACAAAAAAGAAGGCCCGCATTGCTGCGGGCCTTCGTTTTTGGCTGGGGGACTAGGATTCGAACCTAGGTAAACGGAGTCAGAGTCCGTTGTCCTACCGCTAGACGATCCCCCAAAAACCGGTGGCCGTGACGGCAGTCCGTGGCGACCAATATATCAGCGCTTCGAGTACTGCGGGCCGCGACGAGCCTTGCGGCGACCGACCTTCTTGCGCTCGACTTCGCGGGCGTCACGGGTGACGAAACCGGCGACACGCAGCGGACGACGCAGCGTTTCATCGTATTCGATCAGCGCACGCGTGATGCCCTGACGGATGGCGCCGGCTTGGCCGGTGATGCCACCGCCCGCAACCGTCACATCGACGTCGAACCGACCCAGCGTCTCGGTAAGCTCGAGCGGCTGACGGACGATCATGCGCCCGGTCTCGCGACCGAAGAAATTCTCGATCGTGCGCGCGTTGATCGTGATCTTGCCGTTGCCCGGCTTGAGGAACACTCGGGCGGTGGAGGTCTTGCGCCGGCCGGTGCCGTAATTGGTGGAGGGCATCTTTACTGGTTCCTGTCGGAGTCGCGTGGACTGATCGGTCAGACGTTGAGGGGCTTGGGCTGCTGAGCAGAGTGCGGATGCTTGTCACCCGCGAACACATGCAGCTTGCGGTACATCCGGCGGCCGAGGATGGTCTTCGGCAACATGCCCTTGACGGCAAACTGGATGACGCGCTCGGGATGCTCCTTGAGCAGTTTCTCGAGGGCGATCGACTTGATGCCGCCGATGGCACCGGTGTGGTGGTAGTAGATCTTGTCGGTGAGCTTGGCGCCGGTGACATGGATCTGCTCTGCGTTGACCACGATGATGTGATCACCCATGTCCACATGCGGGCTGTAATCCGCCTTGTGCTTGCCCTTGAGGCGCAGCGCGATTTCAGAGGCGAGGCGGCCCAGAGTCTTGCCCTTGGCATCCACCACGTACCAGTCGCCGCGAACGGTCGCGGGCTTTGCAAACACCGTGCTCATCAATTGTCTCCGCTCGCCGCCGAAAGACCCCGGAAAGGGGAGGTGCGCCGAGTCCCGAAAAAGGGCCGCGAGTTTACTGAAGCTGACCCCGCTTTGCAAAACCCCCCTGCAAAGCGGCCACTCGGACCGGGCCGACCGCCCCCAATACAACCCCTCAAGGTCTGCCCGCCCCGGCCGTTACTCCCACTGGGACAGGTTGAAACCGCCTGACGGCACCGCAAGGACCGAGCGGCCGGATCAACGTCCTAAAGTTGCACCTCGGAATGCCGAGATAATATGAGCCATGAGTACAAATAGCCCCATCGACAACCTGCTCGTCAGCGTGGACCGCGCCCTGCGATCCGTGTTCGCGACGCCGACCGCGGCCCGCCCCATGCCGCGACCGGCGATCGCCACGGCCGATGCCACCCTGACCCCGGCAGAGAAACGTGCAGCGGCCAGCCTCATGCGCGTCAACCACGCCGGCGAAGTCGCCGCCCAAGCCCTGTATCACGGGCAGGCGGCCTTCGCACGGCGACCCGAGGTTCGCGACATGTTGTTGCGTGCCGCCCGCGAGGAAGCCGACCACCTGGCCTGGTGCGACCAGCGCCTGCGCGAACTTGGTTCGCGGCCCAGTGTGCTCGGCCCGCTCTGGTACGCAGGTTCATTTGCCATCGGCGCCGCAGCGGCCGTCGCTGGCGATGCAGTCAGTCTCGGTTTCGTCAGCGAAACCGAGCGGCAGGTGGAAGGCCATATCGACTCGCACCTCGAGAAACTGCCTGCGGGCGATGTCCGCAGCAGGGCTGTACTCGAGCAGATGCGCGCTGACGAGATCGCACACGGCTCGGCCGCACGTGCGGCCGGCGGCGTCGATCTCCCACCTCCCGTGCAAACGGCGATGCGGACTACCGCAAGCGTCATGACGAACACCAGTTATTGGCTCTGATCAACGCGAGAGGTTCTGCCCATGAACGCCATCCAGACGAAGCCCCGTATCGCCGCCTCACCGATGCAGCGCTTCCTCGAGCAATGCCCGCGCCGCGTGGTGCCCTCGCGCACCCTGCTGATCCGCTCGGGCGAAGCGCCGGATGCGCTGTTCTACGTGCTCACGGGTTCGGTGGAGGTACTCATCGAGGATGAGCACGGCAAGGAGCTGGTGCTCGCCTATCTCGGCAAGGGTGAATTCTTTGGCGAGATGGGTCTGCTCGAATCGACTCCGGGGCGCGGCGCCTACGTGCGCGCTCGCGGCCGCACCGAAATCGCCGAGATGGCGTACTCGCGCTTCCGTCAGGTCGCAGCGACCGATCCCGTGCTCGCGCTCGAGCTCGCAGCGCAGCTCGCCTCGCGGCTTGAACGCGCCACACGCAAGCTGCGTGACCTCGCGTTCATCGACGTCAGTGGTCGCATCCTGCAAGCCCTCGGCGAGTTGTGCGAACAACCGGATGCACTGACTCATCCAGAAGGCATGCAGATCCGCGTCTCGCGACAGGAGCTGTCGCGATTGGTCGGCTGCTCGCGCGAAATGGCGGGACGCGTGCTGAAGACGCTCGAGGAGCAGGGCACGCTGCGCGCCAACGGCAAGACCATCGTCATGCTCGGCATGCGCCCCGCGCGCCTGCTGAACGCGGCCGCCGGCACACCCGCCTCGAGTCAGGCCGCGCCGGCGATCGCCTCGCGCATGGCGCGTACCGTCGCGGCGTAATCGGCACTGCCGAAGATCGCCGAGCCGGCGACAAAGGTATCGGCACCGGCAGCGGCAGCCGCGGCGATGTTGTCGACCTTGATGCCACCGTCGACCTCGAGGCGAATCTCGCGCCCCGCAGCGTCGATGCGGTTGCGCAGTGCACGCAGCTTGGCGAGCGACTGCGGTATGAAGGCCTGACCGGCAAAACCCGGGTTGACCGACATCACGAGCACCATATCGATCTTGTCGAGCGTGTGGTCGAGACAGTTGAGCGGTGTCGCGGGATTCAGCACGAGACCGGGTCGGCAGCCGTGCTCGCGAATCAGGCCGATCGTGCGATCGACGTGCTCGCTCGCTTCCGGATGAAACGTGATCCACGTGGCGCCCGCGCGTGCGAAATCCACCACCAGGCGATCCACCGGACGCACCATCAGATGCACATCGATGGGCGCCGCGATGCCGTGTCGACGCAGCGCCTCGCACACCAGCGGACCCACGGTGAGGTTGGGCACGTAATGGTTGTCCATCACGTCGAAGTGGATGAGATCGGCGCCGGCCTCGAGTACGGCCTCGACCTCGGCACCGAGACGGGCGAAATCAGCCGACAGAATGGAAGGCGCGATCCAAGGTGCGAGGCGGCTCAAGGTCACGGTGACTCTCCCCGCGATTCGCGGATGATGTTGAACGCTTCGATGACGAGTTGCGTCTGCTGCTGCGCAAAGGCGAGCATCGATTCAGGCAGGCCGTTGGCCTTCAGCTTGTCGGGATGATGTCGCGACAATTGTCGTCGGTACGCACGTGTGATCTCGCCCATCGAAGTGCCCGGCAGAACGCCGAGCACCTGATAAGCCTCCTGCAGCGTCATGCGCGTGCCCGAGGTAGACGGACCGCGAGGTCCGCTCTCCTGCTCCTCGGCGCGTCGCCGCGAACCGCGCTCGCTGCCTCCGCCACCACTACGGTGTGTGCGCTGCGTACGCTCGCCGGGCGCATCGCTGCCCGGCCGCTCGGCGCCGGCGCCGCTGCCCGGGCGATTCCAGTCCGCGGCATCGCCACGATTGCCGCGCGCCCGATAGCGAATACGCAACACCGTCTCGAGTTGCGCGAATTCGAGCCCGCCCACGCCGAGCATGGCAGCCATGCGGGTGAGCAGTGGCCGCGCGGGACCCTGCAGATCGGAGCCACCGATGGCCACTCGCACCTGGATCTCGAGGAAAGTCCTCAGCAAATCGGGTCGACCTGCACAAGTGCGTCGCAGCAGCATCACGGCGCGCTGAAGTTCGTAATCGGCGCTCTTGCCGCGGTTGAAGTTACCGATGGCCCGCGTGATCTGCGACTCATCGAGCGAGAAATCCTTCATCACGGCGCGCGCCGCACGGATATCGTTTTCGGAAACGCGGCCGTCGCATTTGGCGACGTGACCCATCACTTCGAACGTGGTCTGGAAAAACTGCTCGGCGACGGCTTCGGGATTTTCGACCGTTGGCGACTCCTCGCCCTCGCCCTCGCGCACGACGCCGTCCGCATCGGCGGCAAACGGATCGGTGTCCTCGACGTGATGCACGCGACTTGCGCGGCGCACGCTCTCGCTCGCTCGCCCGGTA